>JABGQJ010000193.1 GCA_018648945.1 Victivallales bacterium | reverse complement strand
CACAACCGGTGATGCCTTGACAGGTCGTTACAAATGACCGACATGTATGGAACCCTACGATCCACAGGAACCCAACGCGATGAACATAGCCGATCAGATCCGCAGCATGGGGGCTCGCGCCCGCGCCGCCGCCCGTGCCCTCTCCACCACGCCGGGGGCCTGCCGCGCCCGTGCCCTTGCCGCCATGCCTGACGCTCTCGATGCCGTCCGCGAGGAGCTGCGTGAGGCCAATGCCCGCGATGTGGCCGAGGCCGAGCAGGCAGGGCTCGCCCCGCCCCTCCTCGAGCGGCTGCGGATCAGCGACAAGGTGTACGCGTACATGCGCAAGCGCCTGCTCGACGTGGCGGGCCTGCCGGATCCAGTCGGTCGCGTGTTGGAGGGCCAGGTGCGTCCGACGGGACTGCGCGTGGAGAAGGTGACTGTGCCCATCGGGGTAATCGGTATCATCTACGAATCCCGTCCGAATGTCACCACCGATGCGGCCTCTGTCTGCCTGAAAAGCGGCAACGCAGTGATCCTGCGGGGCGGTTCGGAGTCGCTGCGCACGAATCTCGTGCTGGCCAAGGCCATGGCAACGGCCGCGGAGGCCAATGGGCTGCCGGCGGACGCCATCCAGATCATCCAGACCGCCGACCGCGCTGCCGTCGGTGAAATGCTCCGGTTGGAGGACTGCATCGACGTGCTGATTCCGCGGGGCGGCAAGAGCCTGATCCGGCGGATCGCCAGCGAGAGTCGCATCCCGGTCATCAAGCATTACGACGGCATCTGTCACCAATACCTCGCCGCCGACGCGGATGCCACCATGGCCGCCGAGGTGGTGGTGAACTCCAAGTGTCAGCGGGTGGAGGTCTGCAATGCCCTGGAGACCCTTCTGGCGGATGCTGCTGCCGCCGCCCGTTTGTTGCCACCGGTGGTGGCGGCGTTGCGCGCCCAGGGCGTCGAGTGCCGGGGCTGCGACCAGGCCCGCGCAATCCTCCCTGACCTGGCTCCCGCCGTTGAGGAGGATTGGGAGACCGAGTACCTTGCCCCGATTCTCGCCATCCGCGTCGTGCCCGACCTGCCAGCGGCGGTTGCCCATATCAACCACTACGGCTCCGGACACACAGACGGTATCGTGACCAGTAGCCTGCAGCTGGCCGACGCGTTTGTCGCGGCGGTGGATTCGGCATCGGTTCTGGTCAATGCCTCCACTCGCTTGTCGGGCGGAGGGGACTATGGTCTGGGAGCCGTCGTCGGGATCAGCACCGACAAGCTGCATGCCCGCGGTCCCGTGGGCCCCAATGAACTGACCAGCTACAAGTGGATTGCCCGTGGCGACGGCCACTTGCGAGGATAGGAAGGACCCCATGCGCACAGCGGTACTCGTATCCCTGATCTGGCTCGGGCAAGCCGTGGCGGCCCCCACGTGGTTCACCGACCGGTTGGGCGTCGTGAAGGGGGAAGCCCATGGCAATGGTGAGACAGCGCAGGTAGAGCCGGTCGATGGCGTCTGCGAGTTGCGTCTGCGTCCCGCTGGCCAGGTGGGGCGCTTCCGAGCGATGAAGTGGCACGATCAGGTGTGGTACGACTCCACCTACTGGAGCGGCGGCGGCTGGTGCCGGGTCGGCAAGAACTGGCAGCATCCCGGACAGAATCTACCCAGTGTTCGCCGCTTCACGGCCCCGCGTGCTGGCATCGTGCAGGTCACCGGCAATGTTCGCAAGGCCCATCTCGAGGGCGACGGCGTGCGGGTGATGGTCTTGCACGATACCAAGGAGATTTGGCGCGCAGAACTGGCTGGCAAAGACGACAAGGGCGCCGACCCGAAGCTGACCTGCACGCTGAAACAGGGCGATGTCCTGCGCTTCATCGTGCATCAGAAGGGAGCCATTGCCTGCGACACCACCTACTGGGAACCGGTCGTCACCTACGCCGATGGCACCAAGCATGTGGCCACCGAGAGCTTCGGTTCCACCTGTGGGAAGGAGAACCCCTGGTCTTACGAGGCCGACCATGGCGGGGTCGACACCGCCAGTTTCCAGGTCCGTACCTTTGCCGCTGACTTCGCGAGCTGTGTCGTCCCGATCACGGGTCCGATGACTTTCCCCAGCGGCGAGCAAGGCAATCTCGCCATCTGGGCCGTCCGCGCCGCCACCCCCGGACGAGGCGTCCTCCTGGCGGTGCCCAAGGGCGAGGGAGACCTTGTCGTGAGCCCAGCTGAAGACGGTACGCTGGCAGTCACGGTTCACGCCCAGCTTTCCGTCTACCGTGCCGACGATGGTTGGCTTCGCGCGCTGGCACGGTTGGAGAGGTCCATGGTGATTCCCGCCGTGTCTCCGCCTCTCTTCGCGCGTATCCAGCGCGAGAGGCACGAGCTCTTCGACGGCATCCCCGGTTCCCATCCCGACTTGGCGCTCCAGGCAGCGATCCTCGACGATTGGGAACAGAGCGAGAAGCACGACATCGGCACGGCTCGGAAGCATCTGCTCCAGGCAGACCATCTGGTGGCAAACCTGTCCGAAGGCAGCCGGGGAGTCTACAACCAGGCGATCCGTCAGTTCCCGACTCCGCATCTCCTCGACACCCCCGCTTGGGAGCGCCTATATCGTCGGGTCCGATTCCTCAAACGCCAGATTCTGCTGAGCCAGCCGCTGTTCCCGAGGGAACCGTTGCTGTTCAATAAACGCCGCCCCACCTCCTACAGCCATTTGGTGATGCAGTACTTCGGTTGGCGCGCCCAACCCGGCGGTGGGATCTTTGCCTTGGAGCGTCCTGGCTACTCGCTGAAGTGCCGCGATCTGGCGGCAGGAAAACTGGCCGGCGGCAATGTCTTGGAGCCCCGCCTGAGCTATGATGGCAAGCGCGTCGTCTTTGCCTACGTGGACTGCCCCGACGGCCCCCTGGCCCACGGCAACCTGCCCGTGAACGAGGATGGCAAGGACACCCACTACTACCACATTCGGGAACTCGATCTCGCCAGCGGCAAGGTCCGCCAGTTGACGAGTGGCCCCTACGACGACATTCACCCCACGTACCTGCCCGACGGTGGGATCGTGTTCTCCTCCACGCGCCGCCGCGGCTATGCCCGCTGCTTTGGCGGCCAGTTCGCCAAGCGTTGGCACGTCTACACGCTGCACCGCATGGAGGGGGACGGCAGCGACCTCAAGACCCTGAGTTGGCACGACACCAACGAGTGGTTTCCCACCGTCGCCAACAACGGCCAGATCCTCTACAGCAGGTGGGACTACATCGATCGCGATGCCGTGACCCATCAGAACCTCTGGGCCACCCGCCCTGACGGCACCAACCCGATTGCCCTGTGGGGCAACGCCACGCTTTCGCCGCACTGCACCTTCCAGCTCCAGCCGATTCCGGGCAGTCGCCGCATTGCCTTCACGGCTTCGGCCCATCATTCGGTGGCCGGCGGCTCCATCGCCCTGGTCGATCCGAGCGTGGCCGACAATGGGGAAGTGGCGATCACTCGCTTCACCCCCAGCATCCCGTTCCCCGAAGCCGAGGGGCGCAGGATTAAGGAGTACTACACCGCGCCCTGGCCACTTTCCGAGAAGCTCATGCTCACTGCCTACAGTCCCACGCCGTTGGTCTGGGAGCCTCGCCCGAACGCGGACAATGCCCTTGGGCTCTACCTCCTCGATGCCGACGGCAACCGCGAGTTGCTGTACCGGGACCCGTTGATCAGCGCCACCAACCCGATCCCATTGCGCTCCCGTCCCAGCCCGCCAGCCCTGCCGTCGCACCTGTCGGCGAACGCGGACCCGGTGGGGGAGATGACCTTGGTCGATGTCTACCGCGGGTTGGGCGATGTGCCACGGGGCACGATCAAGGAGATCCGGGTGGTGCAGATTCTTCCCAAACTCAGTGTGCGGGCCAACAACCCGCCCATCGGCCTGGCGGGCGAGGAGAACGCGCGCGCCGTGTTGGGCACGGTGCCGGTCGAGGCCGACGGTTCGGCTCGATTCGAGGTCCCCGCCCAGAAGTTGATTCTCTTCCAGGCACTGGATGCGAAGGGGCGGGCTTACCAGGTGATGCGCACCGCCACCTACCTGCAGCCAGGCGAGAAGATGTCCTGCATCGGTTGCCACGAGAATCGCCTCTCCACCCACCTGAAACGTGGCAACGCCAGCCTTGCTGCCCAGAGCCCGCCCCAGAAGCTGCGTCCCGAGAGCTTCGGCACCGGGCCGTTTGGCTACGCCCGCGTGGTGCAGCCCATCCTGGATCAGCACTGCATCCGCTGCCATGCCCCCAAGAAGAAGGCCAAGATGGATCTGACGGGTGCGTCTCACAAGGGCTTCAGCCGTTCCTACTGGTCGCTCTGTGGGGACGTGAAGTTCAACGGTGGCGGCACAAACCCAGCCAACGCCAAGAAGGCCCTGGTGCCGCGCTTCGGAGCCCGCAACCGCGTGCAAATCACCCCGCCGGGTGGTGCCTACGGTGCCCGGGGCAGCCGTCTCTACAAGCTGCTCGAAGCCAAGCACGCCAAAGTAACCCTCAGCCCTGAGGAACTCCGCCGTATTGCCGCCTGGATCGACCTCAACGTCGTCTTCTACGGCACCAACGACGTGGCCGAGCAAGCCGCGCAACTGCGCGGCGAAGAGATCGCCATGCCTGAGGTGCAGTGAGGGGGAGCGGGAGGGAGAATTCAGGAGTCAGGATTCAGAAGTCAGAATGGGGAGTGCCGGGAGTTCGCTGGGAGCGCCGGCTTCCAGCCGGCATCTTCCTTCCTCGTGCACTTGTATGCGGGGTCGGCGAGAGGGGGAGGGGGGTGCAGCACTCTTTCAGCCGGCACTCTTTCTTCCTTTCGGCTATGAGCTAATGCCTCCCACCGGCCTGTGCCGCGCACTGGAGAACCGCCAGTCGCCAGGTGTTGGCACCAGCCCAGCCTTGACAGGGTTCAGTTCGATGTACTCGATGGTCCTTCGCAGGTGCTCTGCATCCCGCATGTACCGGTCGTGATACTCGCGCTGCCAGAATGCACCTTTCCGCCCGAGTCGCTTGTTCGCCTCACTAGCCGTGTAGGATTTCCAGGCGTGTACCACCTTCGGGAGCGGGTATTCCCGACAGGTCTCCACGAGCCCGTGCACATGGTTGGGCATCACGCACCAGGCGAGCAGACGGTACCGCCTACCGTCGAAGTGCAGCAAGGCGTTCTCGACGACCTCGGCGACGCGTGGGTCGCGTAACCAGCAGGCCCCGTGGCTTTGGTCCAGGCATGTCCGGATTCGCTTTTCCCGCTCGGTTTGCCGTTTGCCTTCGGGTAGGTGAGCCAACTCGGCGCTCCACTGCGCCAACAGCTTCCGAGGTAGAGAGTCGGCTAGCCGGAACGTGACGGATTGCTGCAGTCCCCCCAGATCGCGGTGCGGCAGATAGCCACGGCTGAACCACTCCACCGCGTCGGGCGCGTCGGCTGCCAGCCGGGTTGGGGGAGGGGATTGCCGGCTGGAAGCCAGCCCTCCCAGCCCGCGAGTATTGGGTTCTCTCTCCATTGATGGCGTCTCCCGTTCTGGCGCTCATTCGCGGGCGTGCACTCCGACCCCGCTTGTCGTAACGTGCGGCCACCGAGACTCGTGTCAAGCGGCCGGCTGGGAGCGCCGGCTTCCAGCCGGCATTTTCCTGGCCGGGAGCGCCGGCTTCCAGCCGGCATCTTCTCCCTCCTCCGGTGGCGTGGGGCGAGCGGGGAGAGTGTACCGGCCCACGGCGCACCTACCTGGGAGTCGTCGCTGGGAACATCGATTTGGTCCCCACTACCAGCTTCATTGGTTCGCGCCGGGGGGAACCACGCGCGGCAGCCGGTACACGTGTCGTTCGTAGGGACCAAAGGCGTCTTCCCATGTGGCGCCCGTAATCCCGACCTTCCGCGCCTCGAACAGGACCTCTGCCCCGCCCTTTGGCGCATTCTCGACCTCAAAGCGCGCCTTGCAGGGCACGGCTTGGGTGTTGACAGCCAGGACCCACGGCACACCGTCCAGCCAGTAGGTCCCGGTGAGGATGGCTGGCTTGTTGCAGGTGGTGCGAGGTCCGGTCTCGAGACTGGAGAGCGCGGGTGCCAGTGCGTCCACTTCGACGCACAGCGCCCGCATTTCGTCGAAGCACTCCGCCGTGCGCGGGAACTGCGCAAAGTAGTAGATGCCTCGGGCACCGCGAATGAGCGATCCGTAGGCCATGCACGAGAGCTCACGAGGCGACGGCTCGCGGTCCATCCAGTACGCATAGCCGGTGCCCTGAAGCCACATCCACACGGGTTTGTTCTCTGCCGCGGCTGCGGCCTTCATGCGTCTCACGCCGCCGATCGCCGTGTTGGGCGCGCTGTGTGGGATGGGGTAGATATCGGTGGAGTAGATGTCTCCGGTCTGGTTCTCAAGGCGGTTACCGAGGTAGTTGATCAGCGCCGGATGGCCCGGGTCGAGCGATTTCGCCAGCTTCACTCTGGCATCCGCTTCCGCGAAGCGCTTCCCGCTCGGCTCGTCGTATACATACCAGCACAGCAGCGCGGGGTGGTCCTTGAGGGTGGTGATGTGCTCGGAGAAACGCTCGCGGGACATGCGGCCATCGAGCCACGGGATGACACGCAGGCCGACCTGGGCGCAACGGTCGAAGATCGCCTTCAGTTGCGCGGTGGTGATGCTCTCGCGGATCTGGATGCAGACATCCTTGAAGCCCGATTGGGCCGTCGCGTTCAGGACATTGAGGTTCGACACAAACTCGAGGCCGAGCGAGTGCTGGATGTACGGCTTGCCATCGAGCAGGAAGCGCCCATGCTCGTCGATGCTGACTGTGGCCTTGGTCACCGGCCCGCTCACACTGCGTTTTGCGGCCATCGTCGTGGCCCTGCGCGGCGTGGACCAATCGACGAGCGTTTCCCGGGCGGCAATGCCTTCATCCCGGACCGCAGCGTGGTATTCTGCGGTCGGGATCGCGCAGCCCTGGACCTGCACCGCATCGATCCACAGCTTGCCCGGTGCCTTAGGGGCGATGAGAGCGGTCATGCGCGAGTGCCATGGAACCCCCTTCAACACGACGTGTTGCCAGGTGTCGCCAATCGTGGCTTTGGTGCTTTTCCCCGCGCACTGGAGCACAACATCCAGCGCCTCACGGTCGGACTTGAGCCATGCGGACAGAGTGCAGAATTTGACTGTCTTCGGTATCTTGAGCCACACGGAATTCGCCTTCAGCAACGGCAGATCGGGGGTGTTCTCGATGCACAGGCTGGTCTTGCCGTGCTTCGCTACTTGGCTGTCGAGGTGCCAGTGCTTGCGCCAGAGATCCATGTTCGCGACCCAAGGCAGGCCGCCCACCCCCCAGTGCCCATCGCCCCAGCCGTAGGGCACGCCTGGGCCGGGAATCTCAAAACTGCCGTTGATCACGAAATTCTCGGCTCGGTCGATGGGGTGTGCACGGAAGTTGCGGAGGCGGTACGTCGTCTTGCCCTTGCCAGTGCTCCACATCGAGAAGCGGAATGTCGTGACCTTGTCCCATCCATCCGGCTTTCCCTCCGTGGCAAACGTGTCGAGCCGGAACGTGCGAGGCGTCCACAAGTCCGGCACCCCACCCCACCAGAACTTCGTGTACCATCCGTTGGGGGTACCGAAGTAGATCCCGATGTTCCCGCCCAAACCGCCGTCCGTTGCCTGAACCTCGAAGCTGACAGTGCCGACCTCCGAAAGATCGACCGGCGAGGTCCAGTCCCAGCAGCCGCGGTCGCCAACCTTGGTGAACTCGGCGTCCAGCGCAATGCATGTACTGCCGTCGTCAGTTTTCTCGACGCGGGCTGGCAGGCTGCCGAATGCAGGTTGCCAGTGCTTCTGGGCGCTTACAGTGTTGCCATATGAGAACGCGCCAAGTGGCTGTCCGGGCGCCAGCGCGGCAGACAGAGTGAGGAGCAGTGCGAGAGCAGCGTATCTGTGGTTCATGGACAGGTTCTCTTCTAGTGAATGTGAATGCCGGCGAGTATCCGCTGGCCTCTATGCTGGGAGCGCCATGATCATAGCGCGGCGGAGTGTCCGGGTCAAAGGCCAGCCCCAGCTTGGACTCGCGTGCGCGACGATGGCCAGAACTGGCTCGATCATGCCGCTGCAGTGCGGAATCTGGCCACTGGTGGAATTTCCCCTCCTTCGCTTGCTCTTGGCCTCTTCCCACTTACCCTACCTCCGTGCCCAGCAATCCCCCGTCCTTGGCGGGGATCACGGACTTCAGAAAACGGACACCGATTCGTAGGAGGACTTGAGATGGCAGCACGCACGAAGACCGAAGATGCTCTCGCCCCGCGCGAGGAAACGCGGAGTTGGTTCAGGGAAGCCAAGTTCGGCATGTTCATCCACTGGGGCGTCTACGCGCTGCTCGGCAAGGGCGAGTGGATTCGCACCGTGGGCAAGATCCCCCAGGATGAGTACGCGAAGCTGCCGCCGCAGTTCAACCCGACGGAGTTCAAGCCGGACGAGTGGGCGGACCTGGCCAAGCGTGCAGGGATGAAGTACATGGTCATGACCACCAAGCACCACGACGGCTTCTGCATGTTCGATGCCCACAACACGGACTGGAAGGTCACCAACACGCCCTACGGCAAAGACGTGCTGGCGATGCTCGGGGAGGCCTTTGCGAAGCAGGGCATCACGGTGGGCCACTACTACTCGATCATGGATTGGTACCACGACGACTACCTGCCGAGGCTGGAGTGGGAGAAGGAGAACCGCTCGGCCGAGGGGCACGATGTAATGGACTACATCGCCTACATGCGCGAGCACATCGAGCAACTGATGACCGAGTACCGTCCCGCCCCCTTCGTGCTCTGGTACGACGGCGGTTGGATCAACAAGCCGGAAGAGCTTGGTGCCGTGGCAACGAATGCGCGGGCACGCGAGCTCAAGCCCGACATTCTCATCAATGATCGCCACTTCACCAAAGAGGATCTCATCACTCCCGAGCAGCGCATCCCCCCGACCGGCATCCGGGACGAGAATGGCGACCCGGCTCTGTGGGAGGCCTGCATCACCATGACCTCCCACTGGTGGGGCTACGACGCCAACGAGACGGTCTACAAGACCGAGGAATTCATCATCCGCATGTTGGTCGATATCGTCTCCAAGGGCGGCAATCTCCTGCTCAATATCGGCCCGAAGGCGGACGGCAGCATCCAGCAGGAGTTCCTGGACCGGCTCAACGCCATCGGCGAATGGATGGACGACTATTCCGACGCTATCTATGGCACCACGGCCAGTCCCTTCAATCTTCTGCCCTTCTACGGTCGGGCCACCACCAAGGGCGACCAGCTCTACGTACATGTATTTGAGTGGCCGGGGGACCGGACGGTGCGTCTGCCGAACCTGCGCAATGAGATCCAGCGGGTCTCGCTGTTGCCGGAGAAGCAACCCCTCGCCGCCGTCCGCGACGGCCGCGATTGGGTCATCACCTTGCCCGAGGCTGCGCCGCACGCCGCCGCCAGCGTCCTCTGTGTGGAGCTAGATGGACCGCCACGGGTCGCTCCGCTCAAACTGAGCCCAACCGCGCGAGGCACCCTTGCATTGCCCGTCGTCTACGGCTTCCTCGATGGCCCCCACGGCATGCGGATCCGCTACGAGAGCCGCGACGGTGTTCTCCACGCCGGCAACTGGATCAACCCGAAGGACACCATCGAGTGGACGGTCAACGTGCCACAGCGCGGCGACTACCGGATCTGGCTGGACCATGCCGTCGACAGCGGGCAGGGCGGCAGCGAAGTCGAGTTCATCATCAACGGCAAGGAGACGCCTCGGATCGCCCCCAACGGCATCGCCTTCGGCACGGGCGGCACCCAGGCCAGTTCAGACGCTGAACGCCAAGTCTGCAAGCTCCGCGCTACCGGCGGTAAGTTCCAGCGCAAGAAGGCCGTCCTCGTCCGCCTGAAGAAGGGGAAGAACGTGATCAAGGTCATGGTCCCCACCTTCGGCAAAGCGCGCGGCATGGACCTCCGAGGGATCGTCCTGCGGAAGACCAAATAGGCTGAACACGGAGACAGGAAGCATGAAGAAAGTGATGCTGATCGGAGACTCGATCCGGCTGGGCTACCAGGCCAAGGTAACCGAACTGCTGGCTGGGAAGGCCGCTGTAACCGCGCCGGCGGAGAACTGCCGCTTTTCCGCCTATACCCTTTTCAACCTGGCTGTTTGGGCTCCGGACGATGACTATGACGTCATCCAGTGGAACAATGGGCAGTGGGACACCGCCCACATGCCCGATGGCCTGGCCCACACCTCTTTGCCCAACTATCTGGAACTCCAGGAGCGCATCGCCGCGATCCTCCTCAAGAAGACCAAGCGACTTATCTTCGCCACCACGACCCCCGTCTGGCCCGAGTTCTTCACCAGCGCGGCACGGAACGCACGCGGGAACGAGGACATCACCGCCTACAACAAGGCTGCCACAGACCTGCTCGCGCCGCTCGGGATCGAGATCAACGATCTCTACTCCTGCGTCGCCGAGGACATCAAGCGCTACATCTCTGACGACATGGTCCACCTCACTGAGGCGGGCAATGACCTTTGTGCCGGCCGTATCGCTGCCGCCATTGGCGGGTAGCAGGGAATGCCGGGCATTGGCCCCATGTAGGGAGGAACGGGAGGGGAGAAGAGCCGGCTGGAAGCCAGCGCTCCCGGCCCTCAATACAGCGTCATGTTGACACCCGTGCCAAGCGGGTGCGGCGTGGCGGGCTTCCGCGTGTTGGGATTGCGGAAGATATGGACGTGGCTTGGCGAGCAGACGAGGGCATCGGGGATGCCGTTGCCGGTCATGTCAGCGGGGAGGATGCTGGCTTCGAAGCGCTTACCGCCCGCCGCCTCTGGAACGGCAAGCGTGGCGAGGCGTTTGCCGCTGTGGTGATAGACGGCTTGGTTGCCACCCACCAGGATCTCGTCGGCCCCGTCGCCATCCCAGTCGATCAGGCAGTGATGGCGACTGTAGGCAGTGGTGATGCGCGCCAGCAGTGCGCCCTTGCTGTCGAGCACGACGATGGGGCTTTTGCCCTTGGGCTGGTGGTCGACATCCACGACGAACTGAGGACCGGGGACGTCTGGGAACACGCGGCCGATGTCGAGGGACTCGTAGTGCTGTCCCTTGACCTGCCAGAGAGTCTTGCCGGCCCGGTTGAGCAGAGCCACGGCATTCCCGCTGCAGCAGGTGATCGCGATGGCCAAGTCGTCAGGCTTGGGGCCCGTGTGCACCAGCCGCGCGCAGTCCAGATGCCCGCCGGGGGCTGAGTTTGTCCAACGCACCGAGCCATCTGGGTTCAGCAGGGCATAGCCGGCCATGATCTCGTCCTTGCCGTCACCGTCGATATCCATCGGTCGCGGCTGATGGGCCGTTGCGGCTCCGCCGGGCTTCTTCGACGTCCACAACAGCTTTCCCTCGTTGCTGTAGGCCCAGATCTGCTGGTAGCGGTCCTTCACCAGCACATCGGCTCTGTGCCCTGTACCGCGCAGATCGCAGAACACGAGGCAGTCGGTGGCCCCCTTCTGAATGGGGATCCGCTTGAGCTCCTTGCCGGTCTTGCCGTCCAATACCACGATTGCCTGCTCGGCGCAAACGATGACCTCGTTGCGCCCGTCGCCATCCCAGTCGTGAATTTGGCAGGCCACATCGTGATGCCACGCCTTGCGCCCGATGGCCGGGTCACCCCAGCG
>JABGQJ010000192.1 GCA_018648945.1 Victivallales bacterium | reverse complement strand
GTGGGTGCCGGCGATCCAGGCATTGCTGAGGAGGATCCCGCCAGCGGCAGCGTACATGTCCTTCCCGGTCAGGGCCTGTGGGCGCCCAAGTCGCTCAACCCGGACGCCTGCGCGCCCCCGTTCCCATGCAGTTAACGAGAAGAGGAGTTCGGCCTTGAAAATGCGCTCGGCAGGCACGTCCAGAGCGCTGCGGGCCAGACTGAATGCCGAGAGAACACGGTACTCGCTTTCCTCCTTGTCCACCCAGGCGAAAAAGCCGTTCCCGGGCAGGACCGCCGAAGCAGGTCCACTGCCGATCTCAGCGGCCATGGCACGCATGCGTACCAGTTGCGTTGGCAACACCGTCTTCTCGGCGCCATTGGCGTACGTGCAACCCAGGCAGGCCAGAACCCAGAGAGTGTGGACGGTACACATGGTGGCATACCTCATTCGGGTCTCCCGTCGGGAACGTGGGTTCCTGGATTCTTGGTTACCTGGCGATTCGCGAGTCGTCACTCAGCCGCTGCCGGCTGTACGGTGAGGAGCAGGTCGTCGATGTAGAAGGCGCAGGGCGCCTGACCGTTGGAGACGATGCCAAACCAGCTTGCGGCTGCGAAATCCGTATGGATGTAGGGGACGGTCGCGGTCTTGGGCACACCATCGGGCCCGGTGAGGGTAACGGTGCAGGTCTTTGGGGCGTCCGGCCCCACCTTCATGTCGATATCGATTTTCACCCACTCCCCATTCGCTACCCGTCCCAGCACCTTGTCCGCCGTGGCGATCTCCCCATTGTTGCGGAGGAAGAGGGTCGGGCCGCTGAGGAACTCCTTGGCCCCCGAGTTCGCATAGTCGCGGATCTCGATCGAGACTTGTGCCGGCGCCTCCCGGCTATTCATGGCGGCGAGAGACAGGTGGACGGTGCCGCTGGTGATCGCCTTCCCCGCCATCCGGTAGGTCAGGTACGGGTAGAACGGTTTTCTCAGTTCCGTCGCCTCATACCCCTTCAGACACCGCTTGCCGCCGTGGGCGACCTCTTCGGTGACGATGAAATCCCCCTTGTCGGCCAGACATCCCGCCCGGCTGAGTTGGCGCGGACAGAAGCCTGGAGGCACGTCTTCGAAGTCGAGGTCCAGGCCGGGTTTGGGTTCGGGAAGCTCTGGTATGGACATCGTGTAGACGGGCGGTTCAGGCCCGCATAGACTGGGATTCGCGAGGTCGCGGAAGTCCTGTTCGAGGCCAGCACCCGCTGGATCAAGCGGTCGGAAACCGAGCTTGAGCGCGGGAGATTTGGGCCGGAGCCGGAAGTCGAAGGCGGCGGCATCCATGAACCCAGGATCGGCAATGATCGACTGGGTGTCGCGGCCCGTGGCCTGCCACTCCGCAAACGTCCCCGCCCCGAACAGTGGTTCCTCGCCCGACGGGTCCCAGTAGAGGTTGTCCTGGAACACGGTGTTGCAGCCGCCCGGGTTGTGTCGCGTGCTGATCATGTTCCCGGTCGTCAGGTAGACGATGTTGCGTCGGAATGTGTAGGAGAGATGGTCCTCGTTCCGGGCACAGGTGATGGGCTCCTGCACGACGTTCGCGAAGATGTTGTTCTCGACCATGCTGCCGCGGCCATAGTGCTGGTTGAACGCCCCCATCTGGACGTTGTAGACGATGTTGTCCTCGATCTGGAACGGCCCGCTGCCCTCGTCCAGGTAGATGCCAAGCTGGCCGAACGTGCAGGCGAACGGCCCCATGAGGCAGTCGTGGATGAGGTTGCCGCGGATGACGGTGCCAGGCTGCTGACCGAGAGTGTAGATGCCGCCGCCGTCCTCGAGCAGTCGCATGACGTTGTGGATGTGATTGTAGGCAATCGTATTCTCCGCGCAGCTCGTCTTCGCATACCCCCAGGACCACCCGAGGGCGACGCCCGTGTAGGGGAAATCGCGAATCTCGTTGTGCTGAATTGTGAGCTTCTTGACGATTCCTGCCCATACCCCGTTGGCGGAGAAGTGAACTCTGCCGCCGGCCATGATCGCGTTGTTCTCGACTGTGTTGCCCGTGGGAAGAATCGGCGCTGTGGCCGTCTTCGCCATCCCCGGATCCCCCACCTTGACCCCGCCTCCGCCCAGATCATAGAGCGAGCAACCGGCGACGAGATTCTCCTGACCCCCACTGCCGAGCTCGATCGCGTAGGCCCCGGTATGCGCCACAGTACAGCGGGTGATGGTGCAGTCCCTCGCACCCTTCAGCTTGATGGCTGCCGGCAGCGACGGCTGGCCCTGCGATACATCATAGCCGCTCTTCGGCGTGGTCCAGTTCGTGTGGGCAAAGGTGAGGCGTTCGAAGACAACGTGTTCGACGAATCGCCCGCCTGACACATCGCCCTCGAGCTTGACGAGTTGCTCCAGGAATGGTGCCACGATCTCGGTATTCGCCATCGTTTCGCCCGGCACGCGAACGTAGTAGAGCATTCCCGAGGGGGTGTCGAGGTACCACTGGCCCGGGCGGCGCACTTCCTCCTTGACGTTCTCGATGTAGTAGGGATTCCGGCCCGCTCGGTACCAGTGGCCGATGCGGAATGTCGGCATCGACGTGAAGCGCACCACGTTTCGGTCCAGATCCACGCTCTCCACGCACAGTCGCGAGGCGCTCCAGGCGTGCAGGGCCACCACCTCCACGTCCGCCAGGTTCGCGAATTTCTTGAAGTCCCCGGGGAAGAAGCGGAAGTCCTGCTGGGCCGAGCGGTGCGGGGACGCCTTGCGCTCCGGCGAATAGGTCAGCCCGGCGATCACCAGCATGCCTTTCACCGGCCGGTAGCGCCGTTGGAAGGTTGCCGTTCCGCGCCGCCTCGCGTAGAGCTGGGCAAAACGCCAGCCGGCCCGGACCTGAGGAAGTTCCGCCCGCCAGCAGTGGAGGCCGTTGAAAGTAGTCTCGCTGAACCCGGTAATGGGGCGACCGCCACTGATGATCGGGCGTTCGCCGGCGTAGGCACGGAAGATGGTCGGAGCGGCGGCCGTGCCCGAATCCTCCGGGGTGAGGGTCAGTGGCTCGGTGAGGGTGTGCAGGCCCCCGCGCAATTCGATCACAAACGGCCCGCCCCCCCCGTCACGCCGGGCTTGACGCACTGCGTCCCGGGCCCGGACCACAGTCGCGAACGGGCCGTCTGTCCGGGTTGCGTTCGCCTCTGGCAGACGTCCTCCCCAGCCATCACTGCCGCCGGGGGCCACGACGAATGTCGTCGCGGTCGCCGCGTGCAGCATCCCCATCCCCACCAGACACGCCAGTAGCGCTCGACTCATCACCTGCCTACAGACCGGTTCCTCTGCTTGTGGGTCACCCATTCGCGGGCTCCAATGCGGCGGCAAGCGCCGAAGGTAGATGCGTGTTGGACTGAGCCGTAGTGGCAACCACTCCGGTGGGAGTTCCTGGCGTCTCTTGGTCCGGATAGGGTACCCTCGGATTCGCCTCGTGCCAGCAGTGCTCCGCTCGATCCCGACGTCCCTTGCTGTGGCCTTGTAGCCCGGACGATGGAGACGTACGCTACTGGGCCGTCCCGGACCCGTGGCCGATGGTGGATGGCACGAACAGCGCAAGACAACAGGGGGTCGGTCGCGATGAAGAAGCTGGTTTTGGTAGTGGTGGGCCTGTTGGTACTTGCCGTCGGAGCGCATTGCCAGACTGTGGACGGGGCGAATGAGATCATCGTCAGGAAGACCGACAAGGCACCGGTGATTGACGGCGTGCTTGCCGACCCTGTGTGGCGTGACGCGGTGCAGGCCGGCCCGCTGATCCGCCTCGGCGGCGGCAGGGAAGCAGTGCCTGGCACCACTGTCAGGATCTGCTATGACGATCAGGCGTTGTACCTGGGGGTCGAGGCCCTTGTCGCGGATATCTCGGCCGTCACCGCACCTCGTCGGGCTCACGATGACGAGGCGCTGTTCGGCGATGATGTGCTGGAGCTGTTCGTCGATGCCGACCTTGAGCCGTTGGATTACCACCATCTCGTGGTGAGTGCTTCAGGCGGTCGCATGGACCTGCTGCACAAACGAGGCCAGCAACCCGGCGAGAGCATTGCCTGGACACCGACCACTGACTGGACCGTGGCCGTCGCGAAGCAGACCGACCGCTGGACGGCGGAGCTGGCGTTGCCGTGGGCTACGTTCGGGGCGTCCGCACCGCAGCCGGGCGATGCCTGGCGCTTCAAGCTCGGGCGCAATGGTCCCGTAGTCGGCACTTCCATGTGGCCTGCCAATCCCACCGGCAGCTTCCATTCGCGCATCGCCGACGCCATGCTGTACTTCGGGCGGAAGAATCTGCTCCCCAACGGTGACTTCGAGCAATGGGACAAAGCGACCGGCCTCCCCGTAGGTTGGCGCGCCGTGATCACCACTGCCGAGACCGGGCCCGAGCCGCAGGGAGAGATCTCCACCAGCTCTGCGACAGCCCAGTCAGGGAGTCGCTCGGTCACGTACCGCAAGACTGTGCAAGCCAAGTGGTATCCCTACCTCGTCTCGCCCGTGATCCCGGTCGTTCCCGGGGCTACGTACGAGATGACAGCCTGGGCCAAGGGCAGTATTCCCATCGCCACGCGAGTGTATCTGTTCGATCCGAAGACACGTTTCGGCCCGACCCGCGTCACATTGACCGGTGAATGGCAGAAGATCAGCCATGTATTCACCGCCCCGACCACAGCACACCGCATGCACGCACTGTTCTCCGCTACGGACGTCACTGGCGAGGCACACATCGACAACGTCTCCATACACCGCTCCCAGACGCGGCCCAGCATGGGCGCCAGGCCGCCGAGGGCACACCCGATTCACAACCTGGCTGAGCTGGCCCGTCGTCGCCGGTTCAAGCCCTACGATCTGGTGCGCCATGGCGATGTGTATCAGGGCGAGCGTACCATCTTCCGCGATTCGGCCACCGGTGCCGAGATATGGAAAATGAGCCACGAGCCGAACTCCACCCGCCACGACTACTCGGAGATGACGCCGTGGAATCTGGATGGGTCACGTCTCCTGCTCCGATCGTCCCGTCCGGGGCGGACGGTGCTGTTGCCGGCGGGTGGGGCCAGTCTCAGGACAGGGGTGTCGGCAGGACCGTGGAGCCGACTGAACGGGCATGAGGTCTTCCGCTTTGACCGCGACACGGAATCCGTCTGCGTGACGGACGTGCTGACCGGAAAAACGAGGAAGCTCTTCACCATCCCCGATCGACCACCGCAATGGGGCGTCTTCCTGCCGCCCGTGAGTCGGGACGGCAAACGCCTGTTGGCAATCCTGGGGCACCAGAACAAGATCAAGACGCCGCCTACCTCCTTCGGCTACATCATTGACACCCAAACAGGAACTGCGAAGCGCTTTGATTTTGCGGGGAATTCGCATCAGGTGTGGTTCACCAAGGACAGCAACTACACCGTGGCCTGGATGTACGAGAGCAACCAGTGGGACGATGACCCAGGCTACTACAACGGCGAGTGGCACATGAACCCCTACACGGGCAAGCGCCGCCAGTACCTGCCGAAGCACTTCGGGCATCGCGCCTACGCCCCCGGCGGCGGTCAAGTGGCCTGCCAGCGCAACGGCATGACCGTCTTCGACCTGGCCAGCGGCAAGGGACGGGTCGTCTACCCGCAATCAGGCGGACACACCACCTGGGGTCCCGATCCCGACTGGTTTGCCGCTACCACGCGCCTGCCCATCACCATGATCTACCCCGAACACGAGAACTGGTTCCAGCAGATCGCGATCACCAACGCCAAGCTCTTTCAGTCCAATTACTGGTGTGAGGCCCACCTGGATCTGAGCCCGGACGGCACCAAGATCGGCTATGCCTCCAATATGCTCGGTGACATAGATTTCTATCAGGTCGTAGCCCGGCGGCCCGATCCCCCGACCGGGTTGAGCGGGCAGCGTGCGGCAGAGGGAGTGAAACTGTCCTGGTCCCCCGGCGAATATCACGCCGAGACCCGGGGTTACCATGTCTTCCGCTCGTCCGCGAGTGGGGGAGGGTGGCAGCAGGTGACACAGACGCTTACGACGCAGACGACATTCGTCGATGCCGCGCCGCCTGCCAGTGAGACAGCATATGTGGTCGCGGCCGTGGAGCACAGCGGGCTACCGAGCCGCTATAGCGCGGAAGCTCTGGTGCCAGCAGTCGGCTCGACCAGATGGCAAGGTCCCGTTGTGGTCGTCTGCGAGGCCGAACAGGAGGCGGGCATGAATCTGTGGTGGGGACCGTGGTTCCTTCCCGGAACGGCCAGTGACGACCGTTGCGCGGCCATGCGGGCCCCCGGCGTCAAGACCCCTCTCCAGCTGGCCCTGACCGTGCCTCGTGAAGGCGTCTATTCCGTGTGGCTTCGCGTCGGACATACAGGGGTCGGCGGCGAAATGAGGGTCGGTGTGGACGGTGATCACCTGGGGAGCACCTCGGTGGATTGGCCGGAGTTGCGCTGGATTCGACTATCCCAAGGCGCCGGGCGACGACTTGCCGCTGGCCGGCACCGGCTCAGCATCTCCGCCCTGGAAGTCGGTCTGCTGGTGGATCAAATCTGCCTGGCAACCGATACCTCGTTCAGACCTTCCGGAAAGCTGGGCGTGGACCGCGTTTCACCCGCACCGGTAAACGGATTGCGCTCAGAGGGACGCCGCTTCGATGTCAGCCTGTCCTGGCAGCCCGCCAAGGAGCCCGACCTGCATCACTACAACGTCTACTGCCGCGCTGGTGACGATCCGGGTACCGACCAGCAGTTCCTGGTGCATTCCCCCGGAGAAACCGCGTTGGTCGACTGGGGCCTCCAGGCCGGCACGGCCTACCACTACCGCGTGACGGCTGTTGATCTCCAGGGCAACGAGTCAGTGCCGTCGGCGCTACACAAAGCCACGACCATGCCCATCGACCGGGTATTGGTGCAGCTTCAGGCACAGGCCACCTGGCCCAGCGGGGACACGCTGCGGATTCCGTTCGAGCTGCCTAGGGCAGGGAAGTACGCCATATGGGTGCAGACAGAGCCTGCCGAACGGACTCGCGCGGGGTACGCAAGGATGGATTGGCGATTGGACGAGAACCCGTGGCAGTCCACCAATCTGTGGTTTGATGTCACCTGCAAGGGACATTCCGGGAGCATTCCGGGAACCGCCTTCTGGGATCTCCTGCGCGATTCATCCGCTCGTCAGCCAGTCAAGATCGGGGCTGGCAAGCACACCTTGGCCCTCAAAGCCACCAAGATCCGCGCCAGCAAGACCCGGCAGGTCATCATCACCAACGACCTGGGCTATGAGCCAAAGGGGATAACCAGCTGGCTCGGCGTGGACGTCTGGTAAGGTCCGGACGGGAATCCTGTCGATGATCCATGGAGCGGAACATGATACTCTCCTTCTACTGTGACGACACCGGTCCGTATAGAGCAGGCACCCACGCCTTCCAGCAGTTCCTCGACTACTGCGTGGCGCACGGCATTGCGGGAGAGTCCAGTGTCATCCTCGGCGTCGAGGGCAGGTCGATGTGCCAAGACACGACGGCTGAAGAGGCGCTCTACCTGGCCCAAGCCCAACGCGCTTTCAACTGCCGCGTCGACACGCATTTGGAGCTCATGACCCACGAGAGTCTGTTCGACTTCCAGGCTGGCCAAGCTCGGGAGAATGGACAGCACGAGGGGGTGTGGCTACACGAACCCGGGGTGAGCGTCGAGGAATACGAGGCCTACTTCGCCGGCATCATTGCCGAAGGTGCGAAGGCTGGCATTCGGTTCACCGGGCTCACCATGCCAGGCTGCGGGTGCGATGCCTGCACCCGGCGTTACGCCGAACTCCGCTCGGCAGGCATCACCGAGCCGAGTCCCAATCTCTGGCAGGCGTTGCTTCGCCTTGCCAAGCAGGGCACCTTCCGTAGCAAGACCGTCCCGTGCTTCTTCGACTTCAGCGAGACCGGCTACGGTCTACACCGCAAAGCTCACGATGGTGAGTATGGGGTCTACGACCTAATGCCCAACGCCACCGACCAGTTCGGCATCTGGGAAAACAACCCAGAACGCGTCAATGCAGACTACTACATCACGGACGCTGGCGATGCTGGGCTGATCGTGGCTCACCTCCGCAGCGGCGACCCCTACTGCATCTGGTACATGCACTGGCAGGGAGCCAACCCCATCAATGGTCTTGGCTGGGCTGCCTTCCGGACCGTCGTCGAGCGGATTGAGCGGCATCTGCAGGGACAGATCACCTGGATGCGCCCCAGCGAAGTCACCGACCACTACCATGCCGCCGGGGGTTGGGACTTCCCGATTGGGGAGTAGGTACGGAATGTGGGAGGGAATAGAGGATGATGGGTGAATGCGTGGATCAGAGGGGATGGCGGACTCTGGGGACGGGAGTCGCGGCACACGGTGCCCCTTACACATACAAGAACAAGCCGGGGACGATGCCGCGGCTTCCCAGCCCATACCCATGCTGGGGCTTCCACTTGCGGATATCTGGGCTACTGTCCCGGCGATGCCGTTGCGTCGGCTTCTCAAGTAGCAGCGCTGCCGTGCACCTTGGAGACCAAGCATGAAGTTCGTATTCACCAGTGACGATGTGGGCTCGGCCCGGGGCAAGCGTCCGATCACGTGGTTCGAAGGCGTGACGGAATGGCTGGATGGACGAGACATCCCCGGGACCTTCTTCTGGGTGCCGAAGCCGAGCGGGCGACCCGGCACGGAGCAAACCGAGTGGCTGGCATCGGTCGAGAAAGCCAGGGCAGGGGGGCATGACTTCCAGCTCCACGGCCTGATCCACCATTGCCTCGAATTCGGACTGCCGAATGAGAGCATCCGCAAGCACGTTCCGCGCATCTTCGAGGAGTATGAGGCCAACCGTGCCAAGTACGAGGCCGAACACTCGCTGGCGGAACAGCGGCGCAAGTTCATCGAAGGGGTGGATCTCTATCGCCGCGTGTTCGACGAACCCCCGCTGATCTTCCGTGCGCCGTGCTTCAGCATCGGTCCCAACGCCTACCAAGCCATGTACGAATCCGGTATCCGCTACTCGGCGAGCCGCTCCATCAACCCGGCTGCCACCGGCTTCATGATGACGCGGAATCCCGAGCTCGAGCCCTGGCAACCGGATCTGGACGGGCGCCCCTTCGTGGTCCCACCAGGCGTCACCGAGATCCCCTGTATCGAGGATCTCGTCATCGGCGGTATCGAGCCCGACGACTACGACTTGGCCCTCCGCATGTTCAAGCGTGAGGTCACCAACACCATCACGGCACTCGGTGACGCCGAGTTCGGGGTATTCCTCTCCCACTACAATCGGATGGGGCTGCAACTCGATCTCATCTCCCGGCTCTACGACGAACTCTTCGACTGGATGGCCAGTGCGCACGGCATCACCGAATGGGTCACCTTCAAGGACGTGCTCGATTGCTAAGCCAAGGAAGTACTGCACATGAGAAGTCCCATCGGAACACTGCTACTCGCCGCCGCAGTCCTGCAACTGCTCTCCCCGGGGTGCCAGTCAATCACCCCCAGCTTGCCCGGAACGGACACTAACGGCTGTCCTCAAGTTGCCCAGGGAGCGGCGGTGGATCAGCTCAGGCTGTTACCCGATTTCTATCGGACACCCCGTATGCCGTTCGTCATGGCCAAGGGGGAGAAGGTCGTCCACGTCACCCTCGGAACCTGCACGGGCAAAGAGGCCCAGAGCGTGCTGGATGCGCAGCGCGCTGCCGCGCCGTCAGCAGTCTTGGTGGTAACTGTCGAGGGAATCATCACCATCGCCAAGACCCCTCTGATGCCTTCGTCCAGGACCTGTTTCATCTTCCGCAAGGGAGCCCGGATCGCGGCCACCCTCGGCTGCAAGGCCAGCGAACTGGTGCTGATCAAGGATGCGGAGTTCGTCAGTCTCGCCTCAGAGAAGCCCGACCCCGTCGAATGCGGGGTGATCGATGGGGCCGGGGCGGCACTCACCGGCATCCGCGTACAGAACAGCGGCAAGGTGCACCTGGACAGCCTGCTGGTCACGGCCTGCGGCGCGGGCGGAGTGGACATCGTCGGCCGCGGCGCGGACCGGTATGCAGACGGCGTGTCCCTGACCCGTTCCACTGTCACCCGCTGTGGCGGCAACGGCGTGACTGTCCGGCAGAGCGCCCAGTTCATCGCCCTCGACAACCGGATCACGGGCAACCAGGGGAACGGTCTCGACATCTCCTCTCCCGGGGCTCTCCTCGCCAACAACATCTGCGCCGCCAACGCCATCGGCATTGTGTTTGCAGCCAAGGGCGCAACCATCACCCGCAACCAGCTCATCGCCAACACCACCGGTCTGGTCCTCGCTGCCTCGAGCGAACACGCCCTGGTCTATGAGAACGCCATTCAGGACAACCAGACCGGAGCGGACATCGTCGGCAAGAGTGCAACCGTCTGCTGGAACCGCTTCTCGAATCGGCAGGAGCTCACTGGTGGTGGCAAGTACAATGTCATGGAAGCGAACCAGGGAATCACGGCTCAGGACGTGCCCCACCCCGGCACCAGCTACTTCAACCCGCCAACCGTCGCTAATCCGCACAACGAGCGCGTCATCTGGCAGGGGGCGGGCAAGAGCGACATGCCGATGGCGCGCCATGATATCTCCATCGACTCCGGCGGTACGCCGATGGATGTGAAGGAAGTCGCGGCCCGGCTACTTGCCACCCGAACCGCGAATCCCGACAAGGTCATTGTGGCGAAACTCACCGGTGACTTCGTCGTCCGCTCCAAGGAAGGCCTGAACGTCCCCAGCCACACCTGTGTTCTCCTCTACGGCACCATCACCAACGAGTGTATCCCTGAGGGTACCCACCGCCTCGAACTCGTGAAGATGGCCGGCAAGGGTTGTGCCTCCTTCTCCGGCGGCAAGGTCTTTTCCGCCACCAAGGTCTACAACGCGTTCACCGGGATGAAAGGCAACAACGCCTTCCTCCTCGACGGCGTGCAGATCGATCTGAGCTCCCCCCACGGTCGCGTCGGCTCCCAGTCCACCAACGCGGTCAGTGCCAAACAGCATGGCGGGGCTTTTGTGGTACGCGGCTGCGAGATCCGGGACCCCGGCCATCGCGGCGTCTGGTTTCACGCCACCAAGCGTGCGTATGCCCTCGGCAACCGCTTCCACGGTGGCGGCATGACCATCGACTTCGACGCCTACTGCTTCTCCAGCGCCGCCCTCTACAACACCGTCTCCGGCAATAAGTACCACTCCGCCATCTTCCTCGAAGAGGGAGTGAAGTTCAACACCGCCTTCGCCAACCGCTGCGTCGGCAGCCAGGTGGGCGGCGTCGCCATCTGGACCCAGGCCGTCAAACTGTCCACAGAGAACAACCTCGTCGCCTGCAACGACATCGAGGGAGACCCCGAAGCCGAGCGAAGCACGGGCATTTCCGTCGGCGGTAGAAGCAAGGAGAAGACCGCCGACCGCAACTACATCTTCAACAACCGCCTCACCCGCAACGACGGCAGGGCCGGCATCAACATCAAGGCCAACGCCTCCGGCAACTACTTCGCCCAGAACGTCTGTCTCGACAACCGCCTCGACATCCTAAACTGGACCGCCAAACCCACCACCTACGACTACGCCCCCCAGCATGGCTTCGCCAGCCCCAACCCCGGACAGTAGCGCCAACGCAGTACCCTTCGTGTTGGTTCACGGAGGTACCTGCCGCTCCCCGGCCCTGGACCAGTTCGCTGTG
>JABGQJ010000191.1 GCA_018648945.1 Victivallales bacterium | reverse complement strand
GCGTGATGGTAGCCCCATCGGCGGAGACACGCGCAATCGGCACAATGTTGTTCCACCATTCATGCCCGGAGAAGATGGAGACCTGGCCCCGCGTCGGGTTGGCCCAGCGCCGGACATCCTCCTGACGGAGCTGCATCACCCGCTTCGGATTGGCCGCCGCGATGGCTTCTGCGGGCGCCTTCTGCTGGCTGATATACGCCCAACCACTGGTGATCGGCTCGGCCGGATCGACGTTCGGGTAGCGCGCAAGAACCTGCCGCTTGCCGGCGAAGAACAGCTGTTTGAAGCCAGCCTTCCCCAGCCCCTGCTTGGCCAGGTCAGCCTTGAGAATCCCATCCCGATGTGGCACCCAACCGGTGATGGCACGCGCGCCAACGATGATCGGCTTCTGCAGGTAATGGAACGGGCGCGACCACACCATCTTGCCATCTGCCGCCGAGACTACCGTCACCCGCCGTTCGGTCTGCTTCGATTTGCTCCAGTCAAAGACATGGGCGTCGTGATTGCCGAAGTGGCCGTAGAACGCCAGTAGACCGTCCGCATAGGCAGCTCCGACATACGGCCACTTGGCTCCCCCGGCGCCCTTGCGCCAGTTCGGTAGACGCGGCCCGCAGTCAGTCAGGTCAAGCGGTTTCCGCCAGATGATATCCCCACTGTCCAGGTCTCTCAGAACGGCCATTCTCACGTCCATCTTAGCGGCAGGAAGGTCGCGTTCGGCACCCTCCACATAGCTGCCCTTTGCGACCATTGCCTTCCTCTCGGCCAACGCCTGCGCCCGTTGCTGCTCATCGGCATCGCCGGTGAGGTAGAAGACCGCGTTGTCAGTGACCGTAAGCGAGATATGGGTGATGCCAGAGCCTGCCTGAGCCCACTTCAGCTTCCCGGTGTCGAGATCGTAGGCGAAGATGGTGTGACTGTGAGGCGTCCACCCCGCTGTTCCCACCAGGACGTTCCCGACGCACGTGATCGTCCCCCACCGGCGGTAGTGCTTCACTGCGGCCGGGATGTCGTATTGCCGGATGGTCTCGCCGTTGGCCTGGTCGATCTGGAAGCAGCGGCTGTCCGTGGTGATGAGGAGGGCCGTCTCCGACAGGGCCACATTGGTGCCATAGTGATGCACGCCCGCCAGTCGATCCGCCCCCCCGTCAAAGGGGATCTCCTTGTCCCACAGGAGGGTTCCGTTGTAGGCGTCATAGGCCTTCAGGCGCTTCTGCCCGGTCACGAAGAGACGTCCGTTCATCGCCAGCGGGGGGACGCCACTGAAATGGCGGTCCACCATCCCGACCGGGCCGGGCTCCCCGAACCACTGCACTTCCATCGGTCCTTTCACCCGTTGGTCACGGGAAGAGCCGGTGTTCTGCGGATTGCCGTATAGATGGGTCCAACTCCCAGTGTTGGAGAGCTTGTCCCGGACTGTCTTCCGCCAGGAGATCGCCCGCGCGCCCTGTGCACGGTGCCCCAACATGGCGATGCCCCCACCCGGCCGGAGGACGCGAGTGATCTGCTCGTCTGCCAGCGCTTCTCCCACCGTGGTCAACAACCCTTCGGAGACCACGAGGTTGGCGAAGAAATCCGGCAGTTCAGAGATGTCCCACGGCTCGACGACAACGCGGGTGCCCCAGTACCCAGCCTTCCCAAGCCGGTCGCGTGCCTGGGCGCGTTTGCCCGGGTCCGGTTGGAGACCGACGATCTGCAGGTCCGTGTTGCGCGCCAGTTCGTAGGCAAGCTGCCCGGTCCCGCAGTCGAGAACCAGGCACCATCCCTTGGTGACTCCGGTCTGTTCGAGGATGGCGGTCGCCGCCGACCGGCAGAGATCGCCAGCCGCCACGTCGGCATAGGGGTTCTCACTGGTCTCGGGGGCGATCTCCACCGGCTGCGCGGCTTCCTTCCTGCCATAGCAGGAGACCCGGCCCGCATCCGTACTGACCAGGAGATAGTCGGCGGTTGCGGCCAAACTAACGGCTCGTCCCGTGACCTTCGTCTGCCAGACCAGCTTGCCACTGCCGGCATCCATCCCGACCACCTGCCCATCGCCGCCGGCGAAAACCAAGTCTCCGGCCAGAATGAGGGCCTTGCCATCGGTCAACGGAAGGTGCCATTTGGCGCTTCGCTTCCTCAGCTCCCGTTCCTCGGACTCAAGCGCCCCAATCCTGCGCGAGACCACCTCAATCTGCTCGGTGAGTGGGCCGCGTTTCGCATCGTCCCCGGCCTTGAGGCGGCCAAGTGTCTTTCTCAATCCGCGGATCTTCAGGCCCAGTACCCTCATCTCGCTGCCGGCCTCGTTGGCCTTCGCCAGATCCTGCTCGGAGACGAGGGTCCGATCAACCGCGTAGACGCCCCCCGTGCTGAGGGCGAATGCGGTCTGCCGTGTCAACACCATGTCGATACTCGGGAACCAACCGTAGAGATCCCCGATGCGCTTGCCCCGCCTTCGGTCATAGGCGATCTTGGCTGGCACCCCTCGTCTCTCCACGCCGACCACGATCTTCCCCTCGTCCAGCGAGGCCCAGTTGCCGCCGAAGTTGTAGCTCCAAGGATCCCCCGACGTACTCATGAAGAACAGGAACTCTCCCGTCTTCCGAGCGAAGGCGGCGGGGATGGCTCTCCCCGAGGGGACGTAGAGCACATCCGAACTGGCGAGGAGGTGGCCTTGGGGAGACATGCCCCCGTATTTGAGCTCGTGGGAGCGGTTTCCGATGCGGTCGTTCTGCCAGATCAGAGCGCCGTTGTCAGCCTGGAGGGCACAGATGAAGATGCCCTCGTGGGGGAACACGCCTGCCCCGACGTAGGCGACCCCGCCATCGACGAGGACATTGGTCCGTACCGGCCAGCGTGAGATCATGCGACCGTTGCCGAGCACCTTCCGCTCGTTCGGGCCGGGCCGATACCGCCAGCGGAGGTCACCGTTGGCGGCGGCCAGGCAGTAGACCCAGCCGTCGTCCGAGCCCACATAGACGCTGTCGTTCGCGACCGTGGGTGTGTTCCGTACCGGGCCACCAGTAAGGAAGGTCCAAACCACCTTGCCCGAGACGGCATCGATGCAGGTCAGCTCGTTGGTGACCGACGAAGCAAAGAAGGCCCTGCCGCTCGCCAACACGGCGTGAGACGCATTGTCCGAGTGCATCCGGGGCAGTTCCTCCGTCGGGGCTGGCCAGGCCGGGGACGGACGGTGCCGAGACCGCGCCTCCCACTGCAGGAAGAAATCTGCCCCCGGAGATTCGCTGGTGCTGGCGCTCCGCCGGTTGTCGTGACGGAAAGATGGCCAGTCAGCGCGGACGACGGAGAGGGCGAGAATCCAGGCCAGGAGGCATGCTAACGCTCTGTTCACGGCGGCCTCACTTGCTACGCATCGGCAGTTGCCGAGGACGGAAGTCACTTGATCATGGCGGGGATGCACAGGTCGGAAGTGTCCCCCGCGTACGTCATTGTATGCCCCTTACAACGACAGTAAAGTCGTCTGGTTGCCAAATCCGCGCCACAGCTTGGCGCGGCCATAGGCTGTGCGCCCAACCCATCCAGCATTGAGCGCCCGGTTACACGATGAGGAGCAGTCGGTATGATGGCGGCCCGCGATGCGATATCCCTGGCCATGGGACTCTCCTTGGCGACAGTCCCAATCGACCGGGCAGGCGCTGCTCCCCAACAGGCGCTGCTGGGGCCACTTGATGCGTTTCCGCCGGCGTTTCTGGGGGCTGTTGCCGCTACCCAACCACGCGCCAAGAAAGCCACGGCGGGGGATGCCAAGGGCTTCCAGCCCGGGCTGGGCATGGCAATCACCAGCGCGGGACGCTTCGGCTACAGCAAGGGCGATGGGTTGCTTGGGTATACGTACCCGCAGTTCGGGACCATCCAGAAAGCCCACCTGGCTGGCAACCCCCGCAATCTGAACAAGCTACGGTGGGCAGTCTCATTCGATCCTCCCCAAGCCCGCAGCAATGGGCCGCGAATCGACCCCATCTGGGGTGCCGTCACGCCGCCCGACGATATCGGCGTCAACTGGGTAGCAGTGACCTGGGGAACGGACTTCACGGCAACCGGCGATTTCTTCGGCAGGAAGAAGGGCGAGCGTTTCGCCTTCCAGGTAACCTACAACATCGTCCATCCCGGCGTGCTGATCGAGACACAGGAGCCGGCAATCCGCCTGGATCTCTCCCGGACGCCCGGCTACACCTCTGTCATCCTACCCCTGCAAGGCGGTGTCACCCGCCGCACGTTGCAGCCGGGCACCCCAGTCTACAGCGCCGATGGCGACGGCAGGCTGGCCGACAATTGGCTGCTGTTGAGCGGCAGCAGAGCCTATCCAGACGTCCCCTTGCTGGTGATCCTCCAGAACAATCCCGACGAGCTCGTCTTGGAGTTCAAGGACGACAAACTTGCCTCGCTGACGCTGCCATTCCCGGAACAGGTGGGCTATGTGATTCTGACCGAGCCCTACGGGATGGAAGGCTTCTCTCCAGAGCAGACGGCCAAGCCGGCCTTCGTCCGGGATGCCGTCTGCCGCAGTCGGTTCTGGTCCAAGGCCCTGCTGGACTACGTGGTGGACTGCAAGGAGTCCTTCCGAGTCGATCCCGAGCGGGATGTGGTCACCATTCGCCAGGCATTCGAGTATCGCCATCTCAAGACCGCCTGGGGCTCGCAGCCGATCCCCATCGCGCCGTATCCCCCGGTACTGCGCGTTGCCGCCACCGCGTGCCCGAGGATCCGGCTGCTGGACGACGCAACCGACCTGGCTTTCCCCACCTTGTACGGACCGCTGCAGGCCGCTCTGGGGCGCACGGAGTCGTCCTACGAGCTACCGATCCCCCCGGTCGGAACCCGGGTTCCGCTGCCTTGGGCGGAGGGCTCGAAGGCCGGTCAGGAAGTGCGGCAGAGGCATCCCATCCGACGCCACGACGGCAGCCGCCCCCTGCCAGGAGCCTTGTTCCCGGGCTACTGGACGCGCCCGGACCGCAACATCGTCGACGCGGCAAACATGATCTCGGAGTGGGCACTGGTCTGGCCATACATGGAACCGGCCTCCCGCCGGGCCCTCAAGGCCAACGCACGGGAATACCTCATTGACTGCCTGGACGACCAGGAGCTGTTCCAGCATACCGAGCTCTACAAGAGCATCTCGCGCAGCCCGGACATCCTGAAGGACTTCGTCCGTCCGATCTGGTTCAAGCGCACGGAGCCCTACACCCAGAAATCCTACCACGTCTCGTATTCCGTGCCCTCCCTCCGCCGCCAAGGGCTCTCGCTCAGTGATGCCACGCGTCCCCTGACGGACCTGGAATGGGGGAACGGGCTGGGACTCTACCGGATCTACCAACTGGCCCAGCTGTCGGGTTCCTGGGACATCGTCAAGCGCAACTGGGAGCTGGTCAAGGGGATCGAAGGCCTCTTCGAAGTACTGCAGGATTGGGCCTGCATGTCGGCCTCCGGTTGCGAGAGCGGCGCGCGGTGGACCGATACCAGCTGCTACCCGGGCTACATCGGTTTCAGGGAACTGGCGCGGAAGGTTGGCGATGAGCCTGCCTGGCGGCGAGGCGTGTACCTGCACGCCAAGCACGCCGCCATGCGCCTGGCCATGTTCAATCTCGGCACCACCATCAACCGCTTCTATGACGCCAAGCCATGGCAGGTCGCGCACAGCATGGTCGAACGGCCAGAGCAGTTCGAGATCCCCACCTTGATCGAGTCCCGGCGGATCGGCCGGCAGGTCTTCGCTTCCGACGACCTGCGCGGCGAGAACCTAGTCGTCCAGAAATGGAGCTACTACAGCCTCGTGGCCGAGGGCGTCGGCTACGAGTGTCCGGATCTGTTCTACCGGCTCATGCCCCGCCAAACCAGTGAGTTCCACGCCCTCTACAAGAAGCTCTATCCTGAGTGGAGCAGCGAAGCGTTCTGCGCCGAACTCAATCGCCGGCACGGCGCAACCGGAGGGATCACTGCCTACGAGCTCATGCTGTTCGAGGTCCGCGACCCGGCAGTGCCCACCGCCACCGTGCGGGAGAACTTCCGGCGAGTCGCGGAGCAGGACCTCGTGCGGCGGTTCCTGAAGGTCTTCTACCAGCGGAACAACGCGTGTCATGAGTACCTCCACGCCCTGGTGGAAACCCGAGACGATCCAGCCTGGCTGGAAGACTGGTCCGGGGCCGACCTGACCGCCGCCAGCTTCGATCAGCCCCGCAGGTGCGCGTCGTTCCGCCTGGCGTCCGAAGGCCCGTGCGAGATTGTACTTGGCGGCCAGAAACCAAAGCGGCTGGAGTTGGCTGGTCAGCCCATCGCACCAGAGCGCGGCGCGGCGGCGCTAGGGTGGACCTACCAGCGGGAACGGCTCGTGATCCGCCTGCCCCACGGAGGCGAGCTGAACGTCTGGTACTGACGCGACCTGCCACGTAGGCAAGCAGGTATCGCCGAGAAGACCTTGCACGGCTCAACAGTGCCCGTAGATTGCGGCGAGACGAAATCACTTCCCCAGCTCAAGCGGCGTGGCAACGCCCGGCATCTTGGGGAATACCTGACGGGAGCCAGATTGGCATGGAAACAGGACGGTGGAGAACCATGGCACTACTAGCGGTTGCAGGAGCGAGCTTGGCCGTCGCGCAGACGAAGGATCTGGGCAAAGGGGTGCTGGATCACGGCGTAGCGACGCCCGTCAGCAATCACCGAGGCACCGTCGCAACGGTGGACGGCGACGGCAAACCGGTGGCTCTGTCGTGGCTGATGGACCATCGCACCGGCTACTGCCTGCTCATGCTCGACCTGACGACCGGGAAGGCCGAGCAGTTCCCCACCCCCTGGAAAGGCGACAGTCCCTTCGCCTCCATCCTGTCCAGCCAGAACCGCTACTACACCCACTGCGGCAGCTGGTTCGTGGAATTCGACCCCGCCAAGCGCGAGATGACCTTCGCCAAGAAGACCACGCCACAGATGGCAATGAGCATGACCGAAGACGATGAGGGACGCATCTGGTCGGCCACCTACCCGCAAAGCGGCGTGGCCTGCTACGACCCCAAGACCGGTGAACTGCGCGACTACGGGCATGTCTACAAGCAGGATTGGCGGCAGTACCCGCGCGCCGTCGCGGCGGACGACAAGGGCTGGATCTACCTGGGCATCGGCAACACCGCTTCCCAAATCATCATGCTGGACCCCAAGACCGGCCAGGCGACGCCGGTGATCCCGGAGGAGCAGCGCGGGCATGGGCGCGCGGTGGTCGAGCGCCAGAAGGACGGCAAGGTCCACGGCTGGTACGGCAAGACCTACTGGGAGCTGTACGAGGGCCAGGCAACCGTGATCGAGAAGCCCGCAAAGCGCCGCCCAAAGAAGTACATCGCCAGCACTCAGGGGCTGTTCCACAAGCGTGCGCCAACCGGCGATCAACTCCTGGCTCTCGATCTGGTCAACCGCCTGGTCACCGTGAAGGGGAAGGACGGCGAAACGAGGGAATTGCCATTCGAGTACGAGAGCGAAGGCGCGCACATCATGGGGGTAGCGGCAGCCTCCAATGGTACAGTCTGTGGCGGCACGGCTTTCCCCATGCGGTTTGCCGGCTACAATCCGGAGACGGATAGCTGGGAGCGTCACGACGCCCATGGCCAGTGGAACACGGTGGCCGGTACCGACGGATCGTTCTTCGCGGGCGGCTACGGCGGCGGCTTCATCCTCGAATGGGATCCGACCCGCGAGTGGGTCGATACGAAGACGGGGAATGAGAAATCCAATCCACGCTTTCTGCACCAAGCCAAGCCCGACATCAACCGCCCACATGATCTGCTCGCGCACCCGAATGGACGCGACGTGATCCTCGCGGGCACCCCCGGCTACGGACTCACCGGCGGCGGGCTGCTGTTCTGGGACCGGGAGACCAAGAAGGCCACGATCCGCAAGCACACCAGCCTGATCGAGTGGCACTCCACCAAGAGCCTATTGCCCCTGCCGAACGGCAAGATCCTTGGCGGCACCACCGTCGCTCCCGGCACCGGCGGCGCCACCAAGGCGACCCTGGCGGAGATGTACATCCTCGATCTGGCAACGAAGAAGATCGAGTGGCACCAACCGCTACTCAAAGACGCCAAGGACTACAACGATCTGCTCGCGGGACCAAATGGGCTGGTCTTCGGGTTCGCCGACCGCGCGCGCTTCTTCGTTTTCGACCCCGCCAAGCGCGCCATCGTGCATGAAAAGGACTGGGCCGACACGCTTGGCCGCACCGCGCTCTCGCAAGGTCCCAGGATCTTCGTCCAGCCCCCAGATGGGCGCATCTTCCTGCTGTTCAGCAAGGGAATCGCGCAACTCGACCCCATGACCTACGAGATCACCATGCAAGTCGAGACCCCACTCCCAATCTTCTGCGGTGGCACCTGGCTCGATGGGCGCATCTACTACGCCCACGGCTCCCATCTCCACAGCTGGCAGGTCCCAGACGCAAAGTGACAGAGTGGAAGCGGCGTCTCGCCGCTTGGGAATCGAAGACCCGCAGACTCACTCCACTGTCAGCTCTGCCCAAAACAGAGGGTCCTTTTCCCCCAGGCGCAAGGTTGCGCCGTCCCCCTGCCGGAGTTTGCGCAGGGCGAAGTCGCGGAGCGTCCAGCGCCAGTCGCGCCCAAGTTGGACAGTCGTGCCAACTCGTTGCAGATCGGCCGGGCCAAAACCCCAACTGGTCACCGTGCGGGAGTGTTTTGAGGCGGACTTTGGCTTGCGGTCCTCCGGTTTGTCGGTCGTGCGCATGGCGCGGTTCTCGCCAGTGCTGCAGGCCACGAGTACCGCGCTCTTGGTCGTGCTCAACGGTTTGCCATCCGTCGAGACCAGTCCAAAGCACACGAATGGCCGGTTGACTGCCCCGAGTTGCACACCGTCTGAGAAGGTGTGGCCTGCCGGGGCGAACCCCACGACGACCTTGGCAGTGGGCAAATCGAAGGTCAACGTGCCCTTGTCGAAGTCGTAGGCCACGCCCGGAGACGGTTCCAGTTGGCGGGGCGCAGCGGCGATGAATGGGGTCGTCACTTGGGTCTTGGGTACGTCGAGCCGGTACCGGTAGCGGCAACCGGACACGAAGTCGGTGGCGGCCATGGCATAGGCGCGCGGGTAGGGCTGGGCAGCTTCGGCCGGATACGGCAGTGTCAGATCCCCCAGCCAACTGCGCGCCCCCAGCAGGTCGTTGGCACCGACGGTCACCTCCACCGGCTTCGGCATGGGGGGAATCGCCCCCTGCTTGAACATCTCGCCTGCAATCCGCATGCTCGCCAGCAACACCTCGTCGGTGCCGCTGACAATACCATGCCAGATGTGGCCCGGGGACGAATAGCGCAGACCAACGTGCGCGTAGACATCGGCATCCACCTGGTCCAGGACCGTCCCATTGGTCCAGTCGTACCAGAACACGCCGTCCCAATCGCGCAGACCAGTGAATGCCGCAATCCACAACGGGTATCCCGCCCGGTAGGTAGCCGGCTTGTGAACATTCGTTTCGTAGATGACTGTCGGCTTGTCCGCAACTGTCGCGTTGCTCATGTTGTAGGAGGACCGGAACGGCGTGCCCAGCCGACCCCGGCTCTTCCCCGGAAACGCCACGCCGGGAGCATAGGTCCCCACCGCCAGGCACGTGCCCTGGCTGGCCGGATAGTACCACGTGTGCTTGTGCTTGTACACGGTGTCGTAGGTGACGGGTGCCTGCGCGGCGGCAGTCCCCGCATTGCGGATGATCCCGTGCAGCCTCTGCGAGTAGCCGATGACGGTTTCGTAGACGAAGCGCCGGTAGTCGCCCACGCGCCCCGCTGAGGCCCCCTTGCCTGCCGTGCCAACCGGGAGGGCAAACGAACCCGCCGCGAAATCATCTCCTTCCCCGAGCACCCCCCAGGCCTGCCGCAGTTCGTCCACGCTGCGGTAGCGCTGGCGCAACCACGCGGCCCAGCGCCGCTCGTAACCGCTCCGGAAGTAGGTAGGCCACTTGTCGAATGTGCCCTCGATCAAGGTCATGGGGACGCCATTCTCATTGGTCAGTTCATAGAGCGCCACGTAGGGATCATCAGCGATGCGGCGCCCGGTATAGGCGTTGCGATGTTCCAGATGCTGTCGCACATACTCGGCTTGCACGGCGCCGAGACGCTCATCGACGTAGTAGAGATGCTCGTTCGTGCTCTTGGCGTTCGCCTGTCCCACGGCTTCCTTCCAGGCGGCTTCGTCGGCCTCCCCGGCGGTTCGCAGGATGTCGTAGTCGCCGGGCTGAAAGCGCCCTCGGAGGCGGTCGAAGGTGAGGTACATGTACAGCCCTTCCCGTTCGGCCCGATACATGAAGTAGTCGAACTTGTCGAGCTTGGACCCGTCGCCTCGTTGCCCTGGCCGCCGGAAACGCCGCGAGGTGGCTTCCCCCTTGGCGTTCCTGGCATCGGTATCGATTAGCCGGATGTCGTAGAGATGCAGGCGGAGGGCATTGAAGCCCATCTGCTTGATACGATGGACAATCTGATCGATCTCACGATAGGTTCTCCCCATTTCATCGACGCAGTTCATGCCCCAGAACCGGATGCGTTTGCCATCCTCCCCCACCAGGTGTCCGTCGGCCGCGCGAATCCCGCCGCGCGGCGGCGGCGCAACCGGCCCATCGTAGCTCGGCTTGTCGGCGGGGAGTGGGCGCAGCGTCACGTCGTCGAACCAGACGGTGCGCGTGCCCTCGCCGCTCCGCAGCGCCACGCTCAGGTGGGTAACGCTCCCGTCCTCGGGCACGGTACCAACCACCCAACGCGGTGCCCAGAAACCAGATGTATCCCCCAACGACCGACTCACTGCGAGGGTCGAGACGAACTTCCCGCCGCGGTAGCCGTCCAGTGCAACCGTGTTCTTCCCCACCGCTCCCTCCACCCGCACCCATACCAACAGCTTGAACGCCTGGCCCGGCTCCGCCCCGAGTCTCTGCGTCCCGGCCAAAGACACGCACACCTCCCCCTTCCCCGGCAACACCCGCACTGACGCGCCCCCCTCCTGCCCACGCTCAGCGTCGCGCTGCACCCGGCCAGTTGCCGCCGGCGTTGTCTCCCACCCCTCGGTAAGGGGTGCCTCAAAGCTCGCATTCGGCACCCGCTCCGCCGCAACAGCTGGTCCGGCAAGCAAGGGGGTCAGGCCGATGAGTAGCAGGAAGCGCATGGAATCACCCTCCGTCGAGATGGGGGAATGGGACGCCCCGCTACAGTAGCGCTGGGCATGGGGGATTTCAGATTTGGGATTTCAGATCACAGCCATCCCATAGGGAACAGCTCTGAGTTGTAGAAGTGGCTGGTCACGGGCACTTTCTGGTTAGGTCACCACAACCGCCAGAAAGGAACTGCCCATGAAGCCAGCCAAGAGTACCATTACCGTCCTGAAGCAGGTTGTCGAGCTGATCCCCGGCTACGAGGTGTCGAAACTTGCTCGCGAGCACGGGGTGGACAAGAGGAGTCGCTCGTTCACTCCCTGGAGCCATGTGGTCGCGCTGGTGCATTCGCAGTTGGCCCATTCGCTCAGTCTCAACGACCTCTGCGATGACCTGCGCAACCACAGCGGCGCCCTGAGCACTCTCCGCCGCGCCGTCCCTCCGAGCCGGAATGGGCTGTCGCACGCCAACCGCAACCGCAATGCCGACATGGCCGAGGGGCTGTTCTGGTCGACGTTGCGGCACTTGCAGAACCAAGCCCCCAGTTTCGGCATGGGACGCCGATACGTCGGCTTCCC
>JABGQJ010000190.1 GCA_018648945.1 Victivallales bacterium | reverse complement strand
AGTAGAGCGGTTCGTCCTCGCCTTGCTGGCGCAGGCTGTCGAGCACGCCAAGGGCACGGTGGACGAGGTAGTGGGGATAGGTCCCGGCCATGGGGAAGGGGGACCCGTCTTCCTGCTCCAGCCAGCCGCCATACGAGTTGCCGGGGGTGATGCCGTCGCTCTTCACCCCCTTGATCTCGCGCCCGAAGCGGAAGCCGTCGATGCCTTGGTCGGCGAGATACGTATGGTATTCGGGATCGTCGTAGACGGGAGGCGCCCAGCGATTCCAGGGGCTGCAGCTCTCGCCAAAGACACGGCTGAACGCCTCGGTGCCGATGTGGCTCTTGCCCACGTGTCCAAGCCGGTAGCCGATGGCCTTCAGGTAGTCGGGGTAGATCGGGTCGTCGGCGCGCAGGGCGACCTCGGTGCCGTCGTGGGCGCGCTCCTCGTTGACGAAGATATAGGGGTAGCGCCCAGTGAACAGCGAGGCCCGGCTGGGACCGCAAAGGGGGGAGATGGAGAAGGCGTTGGGGTAGTCCACGGCATCGGCCCGCAAACCATCCCAGGCGGGCATGCGCATGGCGTGCCGACAGGGGCTGGGGTCGCGGTGGAACTCGGGCGGAATCATGTCCACGGTGAAGACGAAGATGTGCGGGCGTGTGCCGGCCTTGGTCTGATAGGGGTGCTGGCCCCGTTTTTCATCAAGGAAGTGCATGTGTGGTTCCTGGTATGGGGAGTGTCGCACGGACAACCATAGGTTGAGCCAGGCGGGATGGCAATGGTTGCGGGGAGGCGTGTGAGCCGGTATATGTGTGCGGCGGGGGTACCGACTTCGCCGCCTGTTTGCAAGCAGGCCTGACCAAGCTCGCCAGCGTCTGGAGACACACCTTGAATCGCCATTCCTTGTTCCTGCTGCTCGTGGGAGGAGCCATGCTTGCCCGGAACGTGTCTGCCGCCGAACTGAGGCCCCTGGGAGAAGCGCATCGCGTCTGGAGCATGAGTGAGTTCGTGGTCCAGGGCGCCCCGACCAGCAAGAACTCCTACGACCCGGACCTGTTGGCCCTCGATGCGGTGTTCACTGGCCCGAGTGGTCGGGAGATTCGCTTGCCTGCGTTCTGGCAGCAGAACTACACGCGGGAACTGAAGGGCAACGAGGAAGTGTTGACCAAGGCAGGCGAGGGGCTGTGGAGGGTTCGTTTCACGCCCGTCGAGTCCGGGGAACACAGCTATCGACTGGAAGTATTGGGTGAGCCGCCCAAGGTCATCGGCAAGGGCACGCTCACGGTCGGCGAGAAGGCGGCCGGAGCCCGCGGCTTTGCGCGGGTGGAGCCTAAGAACAAGCGGTATTTCATGACCGACGACGGCCAGCCTTTGCCGTTGCTGGGCGAGTGTTGCTGCTGGCACGGTAAAGCCGGGACCTTTGACTTCGACAAGTGGTTCGCCGACTACGAGCCCAACGGCATGAACTACACCCGGCTCTGGATGTGCCCCTGGGCTTTCGGCGTCGAGATTGTGAAGGAGGAGCGCCTGAACTACAACCAGAAGCAGGCCTGGCAACTGGACTACACGATGCAGTTGGCGGCAGACAAGGGAATTTTCATCATGCTCTGCCTCGACTATCACGGGATCTTCAACGTGAAGCCCGACATGTGGGGCGCGAACAACTGGTGGCCCAAACACGCCTACAACCAGGCCAACGGCGGCCCGTGCGCCAGCCAGAACGAGTTCTTCACCCATCCCGAGGCGCTCAAGCTGTACCGCAAGCGGTTGCGCTACATGGTGGGACGCTACGGGGCCTACCCCAGCCTGATGTCGTGGCAGTTCTTCAACGAGATCAACAACGTTTTTCGGTTTCTAAAGCCCAAGGATGTAGTGGCCTGGCACGACCAGATGGCGCAGTGGTTGGCGCAGAATGACCCTTATCAGCATCCCCGCACCACCAGTTTCGGGTCCAAGGGTGAACACCGGCCCATGTGGAAACTGGACTCCATGGACTATGCCAATTGGCATCTGTACCTGAACTGGGCCGGGCACTACCGGCATCCCGCGGCGATGGCCGAGGATGTGGCCACGCGCTTCACCCGGAACTACGGCAAGCCCGTCTCCATCTCCGAATACGGCACCAGCGGCAAGGGCTGGGAGCCCGAGATCGACCCCCATCTGCGCGGCCTGCAGCAGGCGGTCTGGGGTGGCATCATGGCAGGGACCTCAGGCACCAGCATGCCCTGGTGGTGGGAGAAGATGCACGCCGAGAAGATCCATGCCAAGCTCTGGATGCCCCTCGCCAAGTTCCTGGAAGGTACCGGATTCGGCGGGGCCGATTGGGCGCCGATACGGCTGCCAAGACCGTCCGGGAAGCGCCTGTTGGGACCGACCAAGCCTGGCAAGCCGTTCACTGCCAAGCTCGCGTGTGTCGGTACTTGGGGGCAGAAGACAGGCGGCGAGGTGGCGTTGAGCAGCTCCGAGCCAGGGCAGGGCGCTCTCCACGTGTTTCTGCATGGTGAAGAGAAGCGGAAGATGCGCGTACCGTGCCGCATCATCGCGGAACTGGGGGAAGATGCAGCCCTGACCGTGCATGTGAACTCCGCGTCGAACGGGGCGGAATTGGCCGTCCTTGTGGACGGCAAGCGCATCTTCCACCGCCCGTTTCCGAACAAGGACGGCTCGACCGTAATGAAGGGCGAGTACGACGAGGACGTGCGCGTTGAGTTACCCAAGGGACGGCACACGATCGAGCTGGTCAACCCCGGCGGCGATTGGCTGGGCCTGGACTGGGTCCGGATCGAGGGTGCATTGCCCTGCGAAACCGCGAGTCCGGCCGGCGAGCCAAGGGCTCTAGCCTACGCCATGAGCGATGGCAAGCAGGCTCTGCTTTGGGCTATTGATCCCAGCTACAACTACCCGAACGGGGCCAAGGACGCCAAGCCCCAGTCCCTCACCGGTGCAACGGTGGCATTGCCTGGTCTGCCGGACGGTGCCTATGAGATCGAATTCTGGGACACCTGGGCAGGCAAGGCGACGGGCCGGTCTCGGGCGAATGCCGCAGGCGGAAGTCTGCGGGTTGCGTTCCCTTCGTTCCAAGTCGATACCGCCGCCCGCATCCGGCCCGTTCAGTAGGAGAGTGCCATGTCCGTCCGCCGCCGAGATTTCCTGAAGCAGACTGCTGCCTGCGCGTTCGCCGCCTCCGTCCTGGCCCCGGCAGCAGAGGTGAAACCACGTCCGAACATTCTGTTCTTCCTGATCGACGACCAGCGCAACGACACCCTGGGCTGCGCTGGGCACCCACTGCTGAAGACGCCGGTGGTGGATGAACTGGCGGCGCAGGGCGTGCGCTTCAAGAACGCCTTTGTCACCACTTCCATCTGCGCGGCCAGCCGGGCCTCGATCCTGACCGGTCTCTACGAGACCACCCACGGCTTCACCTTCGGCACCCCGCCCATCCGCAAAGACCACGGCAGAATGACCTATCCAGCGGTGCTGCGCCGGGCTGGTTACCGCACGGGATTCATCGGCAAGTTCGGGGTGGGGATGCCAGGACCGGTACGGAAGGAGATGTTCGACTACTTCCGCCCGCACGGGCGCAATCCGTATCACAAGAAGCAGAAGGACGGCACGCTGCGGCACGAAACCGAGATCGCGGGAGACCGGGCCATCGAGTTCCTGGGCAAGCAGCCCAAGGACCAGCCGTTCTGCCTGTCGATCAGCTTCAATGCGGTACATGCCGAGGACAGCGACAAGAAGGACCACTTCCCCTATCCCAAGGCGGTGGCGGATCTGTACACGGAGGATGTGATCCCCCCGCCGCGTCTGCGCGATCCCAAGATCCTCGCTGCCCAGCCGGAATTCATGCGCAAATCCATGAACCGTCTGAGATACCACTGGCGTTGGGACACACCGGAGAAGTACCAGCACAACATGCGCAACTACTATCGCATGCTGAGTGGCGTGGACCGCGTGATTGGCCGCGTACGCAAGGCCCTGGCCGACGCCGGGCTGGCGGAGAATACCGTCGTCGCGTACATGGGCGACAATGGCTACTACATGGGTGACCGGGGCTTTGCCGGGAAGTGGTCCCACTACGAGGAGTCCTTGCGCGTGCCGCTGATCATCCACGACCCCCGCCTGCCAGCCGCCAAGCGGGGCCAAACGCCGACCGCGATGGCGCTGAACGTGGATGCGCCCGCGACGTTCCTGGAGTTGGCAGGAGTCGCTGTGCCAGAGCATTATCAGGGCAGAAGTCTCCTTCCCATCCTCCGTGGCGAGGCTCCACCTGATTGGCGGCATGACTTCTTCTGCGAGCACCGCATGAAGCACCGGGATATCCCAAAGTGGGAGGGTGTGCGTGGTCAGCGCCACGTCTACGCTCGCTATCTCCAGCAAAAGCCAGTCTACGAGTTCCTGCACGACCTCAAGACCGACCCAGACCAGCTGCGCAATCTCGCCGCCGATCCCGCCCATTCGGCCGTGCTGGCGCGCCTACGCCGGCGCTGCGACGAGCTGCGCGACCGCTATCGAGCCGAGCGCAAACCAGAGATCCCCGTACCCGCCAAGCCGTGACGCGGGCCTACCTGGCGCTATACTTGCGGAGTCTACGAGACGAATCCCCAAAGGAGTCTTGATTTCATGCCAGCCAAGCCGAACTTCGTCTACATCTTCTGCGATGACCTGGGCTGGGGCGACGTGAGCTGCCTCAACTCCGAGTCCAAGATCCAGACGCCGAACATCGACCGCCTGGCAACATCGGGCATGAGCTTCACCGATGCCCACACCGGCTCCGCCGTCTGCACCCCTTCCCGCTACACTCTGCTGACCGGTCGGTACTGCTGGCGCACGGAATTGAAGGATGGCGTCGGCGGCGGGTACAGTCCGCCGCTGATCACGCCCGACCGGTTGACGGTGGCGGAGATGCTCAAGCAGAATGGCTATCGCACCGCCTGCATCGGCAAGTGGCACGTGGGCTTCGACTGGCAGCTCAAGGACGAGTTCGGAGATGACGCCATGCCGCGTCATCTGTGCCGTGAGGAAACGCGTTTCGACGATATGGTGGACTTTGCCAAACCCATCCTGAACGGCCCGACGGACGTCGGCTTCGACTACTACTTCGGCATCTCCGCGTCCCTGGACATGTCCCCCTATGTGTTCATCGAGAACGATCGCGCCACCGACATTCCGTGCGAGATCGTGCCCCGCGGCACCACGCCGGAGGCACGGGCCCGCGAGGGCATCGGGGCCAAGGGGTGGCGGCACGAGGATGTGTTGCCCGCCTTGCGCGACAAGTCCATCCGCTTCATCAAACAAGAGGCCGCTGCCGGCAATCCGTTCTTTCTGTATTTGCCCGTGAATGGACCGCACACGCCGGTGGTGCCGAACGCGGAGTGGATTGGCAAGAGCGGGGCCGGACTCTACGGCGACTTCGTGATGGAGATCGACGACGTGGTCGGCCAGATCGTCGCCACCTTGGAGGAAGCCGGCGTGCGTGACAATACCATGGTCGTCTTCTCCAGCGACAACGGTCCCGAGACCCTGACCGCTCGCTACCGTGAATCCTACGGCCACTACTCCGCCTGGAAGTTCCGGGGCATGAAACGGGACAACTGGGAGGGTGGCCATCGCGTGCCGTTCGTGGTTTCCTGGCCTGCCGCCGTGACTGCTGGCAGCACCTGTGAACGGTTTGTCGAGTTGGTCGATTTCATGGCCACCGTTGCCGAGATCGTGGACGCGGACGTTCCGGAGACCGCAGCCGAAGACAGCCGCTCCATCCTGCCCCTTCTCGAAGGCGACTTTGGGGCTGATTGTCGCCCCTTCGCCATTCACCACTCCTGCAACGGCCAGTGGGCGATCCGGCGTGGCAAATACAAGCTGCTGCTCCACTCCGGCTCTGGCGGCAACCGCTGCGAGTGCCCGGAGAACAATGATCCTGTGCAGCTCTACGACCTGGAAGCCGACCTGTTCGAAACCACCAATATCTACGCCGATCATCTCGATATCGTGCGCGAACTGCGCGAGCTGTGCCTGAGCTGCATTCAGGATGGCCGCAGCACACCGGGGCAGCCCCTCGACAACGACCCCAATGGTGAGTGGCGGCAACTGGAAGCCCTGTTGCGCCTCGAAGTGTAGGGGAGGGGATCTCCCGCCTCCAACAGTGCGACCGTGGTAGCCAAGAGACGGAACGAGCGAGCAAGGACCGCCATGCCATCACCAGACGTCAAGCCAGCCTCCAGCCTCGGCCCTGAGTACCTGCCGACTCTGACTCAGAAGGAGTTGGGTGGCCGGATTTCCATGTTGGGGATCAAGAAGGCGAACACGCGTTCATGGCAGCTCTTCATCCTGGGCATTCTCGCTGGGCTGTACATCGGTCTGGGCGGGCAGGTGTTTCTCGTGGCCCTGGACCAGGGCGCGGGGAAGATCGTTGGCGGGGCTGTGTTCAGTGTCGGTCTCGTCCTCGTGATCGTGGCTGGCGCCGAACTGTTCACGGGGAACATCATCCTTGTGGTCGGGACCATGACCGGGTTGATCTCCCTCCGCAAGACACTCCGCAACTGGAGCACCGTCTACCTGGCGAACTTCCTGGGTGCCTATGGCTTGGCCATGCTCATCTGGAGCACCGGGTTGCTTGGGTCTCGGGGGGCTCTGAATAGTCTGGGGGAGCTGGCGGTCAAGGTGGCCGATGGCAAGCTGGCCCTGACCTTTGGCGAGGCTTTCACCCGGGGGATTCTCTGCAACATCCTGGTCATTTTGGCCATCATCATGGCCACCATGTCCAAGGATATCATCTCCAAGATCACCTGCTGCGTGCTGCCGATCATGACCTTTGTGGCCTGCGGCTTCGAACACTGCGTGGCGAATATGTACCTCATCCCGCTGGGCATGTTCGCCGAGGGCCTACCCCTGGGCGGCCAGCTGGCCATGTGGGACAACCTCATCCCCGTCACCCTCGGGAATTGTGTCGGCGGCATTTTTATTCTGGCCATCCACCCGAATCGTATCCGGCAGCTTGTCTACCTCTGGCAGCATCGGCGAGAGACCCCCGACTCCGTTCCCGGCCCACCGTCAGAGGGCTAGTTGGGTCCTGTTCATGCGCGTCGTGACAGGGCAGATCACAGCAGTCGGGTTGCGCGGGAGGGGATACCCGGCTGGTGCCCGAGGTGTGTTCCCAGTTCTGGGGGCTACCGTCTACCCACCAGGGCGTCGATGTGGTAGAGCCACTCATGGATCAGGGGATCCAGTTCGGCCCGCTCCTGGGCGGAGAGCTCATCCCGGTAGAACCCCAGCACGTGGCTGACGATCTCCTTGCTTTCCTTCTGGGAGAGGCGCTCGCGCAGTTCCCGTCGCTGTTCAGGGCTGAGGTCCGTCCGGTGCTGGCGCATCTCGCCAATGCGCTCCTGGACGCGCTTCTGGCGTTCCTCCTTGCTCAGACCTTTGCTCAGTTCCCGGAACTCGGCCAGTCGGGCACTGGCCACCGCTCGGAAGACTCGGGACCGGCTTTCAGCGGGAAGGCGGTTCCACTGCTTTCGCAGTCGCTCGCGTTCGGCCGGTGGCAGTTTCCCTGGCTCGTGATTGAGCACTGTCTCCGTGAACTCCGATTCCTCTCGCTCCTCTGCGGATGGGCGGAAGGTGTTTACAACCAGAACCACGACCAAGACCAAGCCGGTACCGGCGATGAGAAGGCGTTGGTGAAGGCGTTTGCGTTGCAGCGAGTCCATGGGCGTTTCCTGGATGGGCAGTACCACAAAGGTACGTGCCCGACAGCCAGGGGCAAACAGGTTGACGGTGTTCGTCGCGTGGACTAGGCTTTGCTCCTCATGCAATGTCCAGTCCACGACGACGCCAAGGCCTTCCCCATGCATACGTTCCCCATCGACCGCACCTACCTCCTTCTTCCCGTCCGCACCGGCGACCCGAAGTTGCGTGTCGCGCTGGATGTCGCTGGCCAGACTGTGCGGGAGTTCGATATCGAGTTCGCCGCCGAGGCCGCGCAGTTCGAGGCGGTCCTCGATGTGTCCGCGTTCGCCGGGCAAGAAGGGACGCTGCGTGTGGTCGGGGGTGATGATCCTGGGCTGGCCGTGGTGCGGCTCTCCGACGAATTGCCGGATGCGGGAGGCGTGTATCGGGAAGCGCAGCGCCCCCAGTTCCACTTCACCAGTCAACGGGGATGGCTGAATGATCCGAATGGCCTGGTCTATGCCGATGGCCTGTGGCATCTCTACTACCAGCACAATCCCTACGGTTGGGCTTGGGGCAACATGCATTGGGGCCACGCGGTGAGTGAGGACCTCGTGCACTGGCGTGAACTGGGTGTTTCTCTTTACCCGAAGGAATACGGCGACTGGGCCTTCTCGGGCAGCGGTTTCGTGGCTCCGGATGGTCGATTGGGCATCGCCTACACGAGCACGGGGCGCGGCGAGTGTCTGGCTTTCAGTGCGGACGGGGGCGCGACGTTTGAGGAGATTCTGGGGAATCCAGTGGTGGCGCACAGGGGGCGCGACCCAAAGGTCTTCTGGCATGCCGAAAGCGAGCATTGGGTGATGGCCGTCTATGATGAAGCCGACGATGAGCGTTGGATCGCCATCTACACATCGACGGATCTGCGTGAATGGATCTACGCCAGTCGGGTCGGCGGATTCTACGAATGTCCCGAGCTGTTCCCGCTGGCTGTGGATGGCGATCCCGAACAGGTGAAATGGGTGCTCCATGGCGCCGACGGCGAGTACATGCTCGGGGACTTCGATGGCCGTGATTTCCACCCCGATGGCGACAAGCAACGCCTTTGGTCCGGCAATTTCTATGCCTCCCAGACCTACACCGACGCGCCTGATGGCCGGCGGGTGCAGATCGGCTGGGGGCGGGGCGTGGAGTTCCCCGGCATGCCCTTCAACCAGCAAATGGGCGTCGCCTGCGATCTGTCTCTCATCACGACCGACAACGGCGTCGTCATGCGGGCGGAGCCTGTGCCGGAACTGGCCTCGCTGCGCCACTCGTCCCGGGTCCTTGCCGACCAGGCAGGCGAGGGGACACTCGCGGCAGACATCGGCGAACTGGTCGATCTGGAAGCGACCCTCTCCATACCTGCCGCGGAACGCGGGGGCCTCACGGTTCGCGGTGTCCCCGTGGTCTGGGATCGAGCGGCAGGCGTGCTTGAGGTGGCCGACATCAAGGCCCCGGTCGCCGTCGCGGGCGACGTACTGTCCCTGCGGATTCTCGTGGACCGGGGCTCGGTCGAAGTCTTCGCCGCCGATGGCTTGGTGGCCGTTGCCAAGGGCATCCGCCCGGAGGCCAATGACCGGACGCTGCGAGTGACCGGCGCGCAGACCAAGGTCAGCGCTGTCACCGCCCACCAGTTGGGCTCGATCTGGGGTCGATGAGGCGCGGCCCGGCTGGCTACCGCGCCGCTGCCAGCAGACGCTGATCGGCGCCAGAGGAAAGCGGCCCGCAATTGCAGACGTAGTTGTCCGGATCCTGACCGGTGCGTTCCAGTTCGGCGGCAAAGACGTCCCAGATCACCCGTTTCTCGCGGCAGAAGGCAACCGGGGTCTGGGGGGAAATCCGCAGGATCTCCTCGAAGACGACCTGATAGATCTTCTTGACCATGTGCTCGGGGAACTGGCGCTCGTACATGGCTGATTTCGGGACTGCCTTCATTGACTCCAGGAATTCGGGGTCGATGACCCCGGGCGCGAAGTCCTTCAGCAGCTTCTCGTAGGTGTAGAAACGCAGGGGCTCCATGGTGATGATATCGGGCTTGATCTCCTCGAACATACGCTGGATCATGTGCCGAATGTCCTGCTCCCAACCGACCATGGGAATCATGGGGCTGAGGCGAATGCGCACCGGATAGCCTGCCTCCTGGCATTTGCGTGCCGCTGCCAACCTGGCTTCCATCGAGGCCGTTCGCGGCTCCACCAGTCTGGCCTGACTGTCATGGGAAAGACTCCAGCAGCAGACCGTGTGCCCCCGGTGGTCGAAGTCGAGCATGAAATCGACGATATCGCTCTTGCCCACGTAGAGCTCGAGGTGCCGGTTCTCCTGGCGGGCGAAGAGGTCGATCAGTTGTCTCGTGCCGCCGTACTCCGGCTCCCAGCAGACGATGTCCGAACCGTTGTCCCACTGGAAGAGCTTCTGGCCTGGTGACTTCTCGTCCACCGTCTTCAGACACTCTTCAATGTGGTCGCACCAGTCTTCCACATTCACGTAGGCATGGGCGATATGTCCCAGATTGCAGTAGGCGCAGCGGAAATGGCAGCCCCAGAAGGAGTGCAGGGCATAGGCCGGTTGGCAGACGAGCCCGGTCTTCTGACGGTAGTCCTCGTCGCCCGAACGCCGCCAGTCGAAACCGCCATAGCCCCCATACTGCGCGGGGCCGCCGCCAGAGAACAGCTGCGGGAAGGCCTGCTTCCGCCGTTCCCGTTCCTCTGGACTGTGATGATTGAGGAACTGGTTGAAGATGACGACCGGCTCGATCTCATCGCCTCGCGTGCCGTGGCTGCCCCACTTGCTCCTCTCGTCCAGCAGCAACTGGTTGAGCCCCGCATCACCGATGATCACCGGCTCGCCTTCGCAGTGAATGAAGGCCATCATGCGCTCGATCCGGGCCATCGAGCGCGGATCATCGGCAGCTTCTTGCTTGATATACACGCCACGGGCGTTGATTGGCATCATAGCACGCGTTCTCCAGATCCAAGATTGGGAGACAGCCCACAACAAACCCTCTCTAGCCCAACCGTCAACCCCTGTGAAGCCGATTCCGCTCAGGCTTCCTCCTCCCATTCACTCCCATGACATGGTTGACACCATGCCGGGCGACAGTATCCTAGCCATCCGCCCACACTCAGTAACTCAGACGGAGCGACTCTCATGGACCTCGTGCTATTCTCTAAGCATTGGCCCGGCATGGATATCGCCGGGATGATCGAGAAGACCCAGTACATCGGGGCCGATGGTCTCGACTTGGCGGTGCGGCCCAACTTCGCGGTCAACCCCGACAATGTGGGCACAGCCCTGGCCCCGGCCGTGAAGCAGGTGGAAGAGGCCGGGCTGAAAGTGCCCATGGTTACCAGCGATGCGACCTTCATCGATCCCGAGGCCCCGGAGGCGGAGGTCATGGCAGCCGCTCTGGCGGAAGCGGGCGTTCCCGTCGCCAAGCTTGGCTACTGGCGCTGGCGTGGTGCCGAGACGCCCTACTGGGAAGAGGTGGACCGCATCCGCCGGGCCCTGGAAGGCTTCGAGATCCTTGCCCGGAAGTTCGGCATCAAGTTCTGCTACCACACGCACAGCGACTATTTCGGGCTCAACGCCTGTGCCATGATGGACCTCCTGCGCGACCGCGATCCCGAATACATCGGGGCCTACCTCGACACCGGGCACCTCTACTACTGCGGGGAACCCTACCGCATGGCCATCGATATTGTCGGCGAGTACCTCGGCCTCGTCTCGTTCAAGGACACCTTCTTCGCGCGGGCCAACCCCGAGGAAGAGGAGCTTCCCGTCTGGAAGCGAGTCATCGTCCCCGCTGGCAATGGCGTGGTGAAATGGCAGGACGTGATGAAGGGCCTGCAGGCCGTCGGCTATGACGGTACCATCAGTGCCCACTGCGAATTCCGCGCCGACTCCCCCGAGGCGTTCACCGAACTCCAGAAGCGCGAAGTTGCCTTCTTCCGCGACCAGTGGGCCAAGGCGGCGGAATGATGGAATGATGGAATGATGGAATGATGGAATGATGGAATGATGGAATGATGG
>JABGQJ010000019.1 GCA_018648945.1 Victivallales bacterium | reverse complement strand
AGGCCTTACGGTGCGGAGTACCGCTCCGCAAGGCGACTGGCAGTGGGGGAAGGGTAGAAGCGGCGTCCTCGCCGCTTTTGAGGCGCGTTGGTTGCAGGGGGCGTGATGGCGATTGGGGTGGGGAGCTGCCGTTGCTGGCGGTTTGCGCGCTGTCGAAGCTGGTTGTGTCGCAGACGTCGGTCGACGAAAGCGGCGAGGACGCCGCTTCTACCTTGGTGCTCCGGCAAACCGGATACGAAGGGGTATGTTTGCCGATGAGCGACACACAACCCAACCTACGTGGCGGATCATGAACGCAAACGATGAACTGACGGCGCAGATTCAGGAGCTGAAGGCCAAGCGGAACGCGGTCATTTTGGCTCACAACTACCAGCGCGGCGAAGTCCAGGACATCGCGGACTTCACCGGGGACTCCCTGCAGCTCAGCCGCAAGGCGACCGAGATCGATGCGGATGTGATTGTCTTCTGCGGCGTCCATTTCATGGCGGAGACCGCCGCGATTCTCAATCCCGAACGCACGGTCCTGATCCCCGATCCCGAGGCTGGCTGTCCGATGGCGGACATGATCACCGGAGAGCAACTCCGCGAACTCAAATCCCGTCACCCCGGGGCCAAGGTCATCTGCTACGTGAACAGCACGGCCGAAGTCAAAGCCGAAAGTGATTCCTGCTGCACCAGTTCCAATGCGCCAGCCATTGTTCGGGCCTACGCCGATGCGGAGGAGATTATCTTCGTTCCGGACAAGTACCTTGGCCAGTTCACTGCTGAGCAGACGGGCCGGGAGCTCATCCTCTGGGATGGGTACTGCCCCACGCACGCCCGGATTCTGGATGTGGAGGTCGCGGCCGCCCGGCAGCAGCACCCGGCAGCCATGGTGGTGAGCCATCCCGAGTGTCCCAAACCGATTCGCGATGCATCGGATGCGGTGCTTTCCACGGGGCAGATGTGTAGTTACGTCCGCGAGAATCCGGCCCAGGAGTTCATCATCGCCACTGAGATAGACATGATCCACCGCTTGCGGAAAGAGGCCCCCGGCAAGGCATTCCACCCAGTGAGCGAGCGTTGTGTCTGTCCCAATATGAAGAAGATCCGGCTGCAGAAAATCCTCTGGTCGCTCCAGGACATGAAGCACCGGGTGGTGGTGGAGGAACCGGTGCGATCCCAGGCCGCGCGGTCGATTCGGGCGATGCTGGACCTGACTGCCTGATCGGTCGCTTCGTCAGACTTGGCCGGGAGTGAGGACGTCTTCGTGGTAGAGGCCGTCCCAGTCCTTGCACACGGGGTCGAATCCCCGGGCTTGCACGGCGGCCATGACTTCCGCTAGGCTCCGGTGGTCCTGCACGTCGAACTGGCCTTCGGCCTCGGTGTCCTCGGCGTAGCCACCGGGGGTGGTTTTGGAGCCTGCCGACAGGCGGGTGATCCCAATTGGCAGCAGGTGGTCGCGGAGAGCGGCCGACTCGCGGGTCGAGAGCACCATGCCGGCATCGGGCAGGGCCAGGCGAAGGGCACAGAGGATCTGGACCAGATCCGCGTCCCCGACCGGGAAGGGCGGTTCGAAGGCGCCCGCCGCGTGCTGCATCCGGGGGAAGGACACGGACACGTGCTGCCGCCAGTAGGTCCGCTGCAGGTACCGGGCGTGGAGGCCGACGTAGAATGCCTCCACCCGCCAGTCCGTCAGCCCGAGTAACGCGCCGATCCCCAGGAAGGCCATTCCTGCCTGAGCCCCGCGTTCGGGGGCTTCCAGGCGCCAGCGAAAGTCCCGTTTGGGTCCCGAGACGTGATAGCGGGCGTATTCGACCGGCGCGTAAGTCTCCTGATAGAGGGTCAGGGTATCGACCCCTGCTTGGACCAGAAGGGCGTAGTCAGGGATGGACAGTGGCTGGATCTCGATGTTGAGAGAGGCCACGTGGGGGTGCAGGTTCCGGGCAAGCTCCTCGAAATAGGGGACCGGGACACCCTTCGGATCCTCCCCAGATACCAGCAGGATATGGCGGAACCCCTCGTCGGCCAGATGCCGCACCTCATGGCTGGCTTCCTCGACGGTGAGCCGCCGCCGCGCCACGTGGTTGCGGCAGTTGAAGCCGCAGTAGGTGCAGCCGTTCACGCAGTGGTTGGAAACATAGAGAGGCGCGTAGAACTGGATCGCCCGTCCGAACCGCTGCCTGGTCAGGCTGGCGGCTCTCTGGGCCATGGTCTCCAGTTGGGGTGCGGCGCAGGGCGCCAGCAGGGCAGCCAGATCGACCTCGGAGCGCACGCCGCGGGCCAGGGCCGTGTGGACGGCACCCTCGTCGGCGCCCGCAAGCAGGGAGAGCACCCGCTCGACGGGCCACGCCGCCAACACCTCCGCAAAGCTGGAGTCGAGATAGGTCATCGTGTTCCGTGCGTCAGTCCGTTCCCAGGAAGCCGGTGAGCGGGCTGGATGCCTGGGCGAGTTGGCTTTCGCCGCCGGGGTCGGCAGTCCGGGCCATCTCGGCGGCTTCCGTGCCGAGGGCGAAGGCCTTGGCCATGAGTACGGGATCGCCGGCACCGGCAATGGCCGTGTTCACCAGAACGGCATCGGCCCCCAGTTCGATGGCGTTCGCCACGTGCGAGGGCATGCCCAGTCCGGCATCGACCACGACCGGGACCCGTGCTTGCTCGACGATGATCTTGATCATGTCGCCGTTCCGCACGCCGCGATTCGTCCCGATGGGAGCGCCGAGGGGCATGACCGCTGCCGTCCCCACCTCTTGCAGGCGCATGGCCAGGACCGGGTCGGCATTGATGTAGGGCAACACGATGAACCCCTCCTTGACCAGCGTTTCGGCGGCCTTGAGCGTCTCGATCGGGTCGGGCAGGAGGTAGTTCGGGTCGGGAGTCAGCTCAAGCTTGATCCAGTCGAATCCGCCAGCGGCCCGGGACAGGCGCGCAATCCGGATTGCCTCCTCGGCGGTCCGCGCACCGCTGGTGTTCGGGACAATCACGACACGGTCGCGATCCAGCAGAGAGAGGAGAGGGTCTGGCCGCTCGGGCGCAGCCAGGTCCACGCGCCGCAAGGCTACCGTCACCACCTCCGTTCCCGAGGCGCGAATTGCCTCTGCCATGACTTCGGCCGAGCCGAACTTGCCGGTCCCGACAAAGAGCCGCGAGGTGAATGTGCGGCCTGCGATTACGAGTGGTTTCATGGTCAGCCTCCACCAACGAAATGGACAATCTCGATCTGCGCAGTGGCAGTCAGGATGGTTACTTGGTACTGGTCAGCCTGAAGAATGTTGCCGTCTACCTCGACCACCACGCCTGTGGGATCAAGGCCAAGCTCTGCGAGGAGCCCCGCCACGTTCTGGTTCGGGGGGACTCTCTGGTCCTTGCCATTCAGCCGGACCTCGATCCAATCGGACTCTGGGGCGTTCATGGGAGGGCTGTCCCCCGTCTGGCATGCCTTGGCGGAGGTGGCTGGCGGATGCTCAAACTCCCTTCGCAGGCATTACCCTGAGCAGGTATTCGGGTCGGTCCACGGATCGCTGGACCCTCTCAGCCTGGCGTTCGCCCAGGCTCCCCGGCGGCAACTGATACGATTTTGGTAACAAAGGGAAAGGTAGCGGCGAAGGCCTGGGATGCAAGAGCGGAAAGCGCCCGAGGGCTCGGTCTACAGTGCCCTCGGGCGCCCATGATCAGATTCCGGACGTCTGGCTCTATCTCAGCCGCCAGGTCCCTCGAACAACACAGTCGAGAGGTAGCGTTCGCCGGCGTCTGGGAGGATCGCGACAATGGTCTTCCCAGCGAACTCGGGGAGGAGGGCCAGGCGCACGGCAACTGCCGTGGCGGCCCCGCTTGAGATGCCGGAGAGCAGCCCTTCTTCCCGTGCCAAGCGCCGCGCGAACGCGATCGCCTCCGCGCTCTCAACCTGCTCCACCCGGTCCACGACGGAGAGATCGAGCGTGTCCGGAATGAACCCGGCCCCAATGCCTTGGATCTGGTGCGGCCCCGGTTTGAGTGTCTGGCCGGCCAGTGTCTGGCTGATCACCGGGCTCTCCTTGGGCTCGACCGCCACGGACAGGATCGGGCGGCTTGCCTTGCCCCTCAGGAAGCGGGAAATGCCGGTGATCGTGCCGCCGGTGCCGACGCCGGACACGAGGACATCGACTTGGCCGCCGGTGGCATCCCAGATCTCCGGACCGGTGGTCTTCTCGTGGATTCCCGGGTTGGCGGGATTCTTGAATTGGTTGGGCAGGAAATAGCGTTTCGGATCTGCCGCTGCCATCTCCTCGGCTCGGCGGATGGCCCCACCCATTCCTTCCGCTGCGGGGGTGAGGAGCAGGTTGGCGCCAAAGGCCCCGAGGACCCGGCGCCGCTCGATGCTCATGCTCTCGGGCATGGTCAGGGTCAGCTTGTAGCCGCGCGCGGCGGCCACGTAGGCCAGGGCGATGCCGGTGTTGCCGCTGGTGGGTTCGACGATCTCGACCCCCGGTTTCAGCACCCCGCGCTCCTCGGCGTCCCAGATCATGGCGGCGCCGATCCTGCACTTCACCGAGTAGGCGGGGTTCCGCCCCTCGATCTTGGCCAACACCGTGGCCTTGGCACCAGCCGTCAGGTGGTTGAGTTTGACCATCGGGGTGTTGCCGATGGAGAGTGAATTGTCCGCATAGAAGGTACTCATGGTCCTATTCCTCGTTCCGGGTTCCCCGGGTGGGCGGGGAGTCCCGGCCTGGTTGTCTTTGGATTCCCTCAGGCCGTTGCCAGGGCCAGCGCTTGGTCGATGTCCGCCTTGATGTCCTCAATGTCCTCCAAGCCGATGGAGAGCCGGATGTAGTCTGCGGTGACGCCGCTGGCCTGCTGTTCTTCGGGGCTGAGCTGCTGGTGAGTGGTGGAGGCTGGATGGATCACCAGACTCTTGGCGTCGCCAATGTTGGCCACATGGGAGAGCAGTTTCACTGAATCAATGAACTTCGTGCCCGCTTCGAGGCCCCCCTTGATGCCGAACCCGACGAGCCCACCAAATCCCTTCTTCAGGTATTTGGCAGCCACTGGGTGGCTCGGAGCGTCCTTCAGACCGGGGTAGACGACCCAGCTTACGAGGGGATGCTCCTGGAGCCATTGAGCGATACCCAGGGCATTCTCGGAGTGCTTCTGCTGGCGCAGTGGCAGGGTCTCCAGTCCCAGCAGGAACTGGTGGGAGTTGAAGGGGCTGAGGGCCGCTCCCAGATCGCGCAGGAGGGTGACCCTGACTTTGGTAATGAAGGCCACATTGCCGAGGCCGGGCACGTCGCTTAGCGCGTCCCAGTAGACGAGACCGTGGTAGCTGGGATCGGGTTCGGTGAACTCCGGGAACTTGCCGCTGTTCCACTGGAACCGGCCCGAATCGACGATCACGCCGCCGATGGAGGTGCCGTGCCCCCCGATGTACTTGGTGGCGGAGTTGGTGAGGATGTCGGCCCCGTGTTCGATGGGACGCACCAGCCCGACTCCTACCGTGTTGTCCACGACCAGCGGGATTCCCGCCTCGTGGGCGATATCGGCGATTGCGGCGAAGTCCGGCACATCCAGTTTCGGGTTGCCGATGGTCTCGACATAGAGCGCTCGGGTCTGTGGCGTGATCGCCTGCCGGAACGCCTCCGGGTTGTTGGGATCCACGAAGGTCGCCGACCGGCCGAACTTCGGGAACGTGTGGTGGAGCAGCTGGTACGAGCCGCCATAGATGTTGTTGGCGGCGACGATGTGGTCTCCCAGGCGAGTGATGGCCAGCAGTGCGTAGCTGATCGCGGCTTGGCCGGAGGCTACGCCGAGTGCCGCAACCCCGCCCTCGATGGCGGCGACGCGCTGCTCGAACACGTCGGTGGTCGGGTTCATCAGGCGGGTGTAGATGTTGCCGAATTCCTTCAGGGCGAAGAGATTCGCCGCGTGTTCGCTGCTCTTGAAGGCGTAGGAGGTGGTCTGGTAGATCGGTACCGCGCGGGAGCCGGTCGTCGGATCTGCGGTCTGCCCTGCGTGCAGGGAGAGGGTGGCAAGGTTCGGTGTGCTCATCGTGTTGTCTCCGTTGTCGTGGTCATCTCTGGGGAAAGGGAAGGGGGGAAAGGGGAAGCACAGGGACTTGGGCATGGCCGGTTGCGCAGTGGTGCGGGGTCAGGCGCGCAACCGGCAGCGACAGGTACATGCCATATCCATGGGGTGCATTGGGGAAGCCGGAGGCGGGGTGACGGCAGAGGTCTGATCGTTGTTCATGGCACCACCTCTCGGAAGCTCTCGATCTCATCAAGCGGGAGCGCTTCGTTCATGGCCCCCGTGCGGTAGCCGACCAGGTCCAGGCAGACAAAGGTGTAGCCCTGCGCCGTGCAGGCAGCCACGATGCGCTTGCGGCAAGCGGCATCGGCCGCACTCGCGAGTTCGTCCTGCCCAAGTTCGATGCGGGCAAGATTGCCGTGGTCGCGCACCCGCAGGACGCGGCAACCCAGGGCTCGGAGGGCGGCTTCGGCAGCCCCTACCCGGTCGAGTCGAGTGGGCGTGATGGCTTCCCCAAAGGGAATTCGCGAGGCCAGGCAGGCGCAGGCGGGCTGGTCCCAGTTCGGCAAGCCCCGCTCCCGCGCCATCTCTCGGATGGCATCCTTGCCAAACCCGAGTTCCAGCAATGGCGAGCGCACTCCCAGTTCCCGGCCTGCGATCCGTCCGGGGCGGAAGTCCGACCGGTCATCGTCGTTTGCGCCATCCACGACCACGTCGAATCCCTCACGCTTCGCAATCCCGCAAAGCTTGCCGAACAGTTCCTGCTTGCAGTAGTAGCAGCGATTCGCCGGGTTCGCCTGGAAGGAGGCATTGTCGAGTTCGTGGGATTCGATGAGGATATGGCGCACTCCCAGCGTGCGTGCCAAGCTGATCGCGGTCATGCGCTCGTGCCCCGGATAAGTCGGGGAACTGGCCGTCACTGCCAGCGCCCGATCCCCGAGAGCGTCATGGGCCGCGGCCAACAACAGGCTGCTGTCCACGCCGCCCGAGTAGGCGACCACGACACTTCCCAGGCGGACTAGGGACGCTTCTAGCCGTTCGTATGGGGTCTCGTCGCCGGCTGGGATTTGGGTTGGTCTGTCGGATTGCACAGCTAGGGTTTCTTCTGTTGTTGCGTCTTCGCTCAGATGCAGTAGTTCGGTGTCTCATTCAGCCCAGGTCGGTTCTCGGCCAGTGTTCTGAGGGTTAGCCCCTTGAGTACGCCATCAACGGCGCCAGCCACCTGGCACCACACGTCTCGGGTCGGACACGCTTCCGCCCGCAGGCAGGTGCCCGGCTTGGCCACGCAGTCCACCGGTATGGTCTCACCCTCAAGGGCCGACACCACGTCGAACGCCGTGATCGCGCTCGGCTTGCGCGTCAGTTCGTAGCCGCCCTTGGGGCCGCGAGTGGAGCGCACCAGTCCTGCCGCCTTCAGGGTGCCCATGAGAACGTGGACGTAGTTGGCCGTGATGCCTTGCTCTTGGACCACTGTCCCCACGCGGACGGGACCGTCCCCGTAGTGTTCGGCAAGACTGACCATCAGTCGTAGTCCGTATCTGCCTTTGGTTGACATCTTCATCTTGGTCAGGACTCCGTGCGCTGCTGTCTGATGCCACTCAAGATACCCCTATTGTTAAGAAAGTAAAGCAGGATACTTAACATTAAGCGAAATCGCCCCGTTTCAGGCAGCGATCCCCCAGCAGCAAATGGGGATCTTCCACCCCGGGTTCGCGATTCCAGGATCGGTGCACAACACGCAGGTCCACAACCCCTTGTTCCGCCATTCCCGTCCACGTATGGTAGCTCCCGCGGAGTGAATCCTGACCCACAACTACCACCAGCCACGTTGCTGGGCCAGCTCAAGACACGATCCTGAATTGTGCTGAACATCAACCGGGGAGACGATGATGACCTCGCGAGAGAACCTACTGGCGGTCTTCGGACAGGGGACGCCGAGCTGGATGCCGCTGGTGACCCATGTGGATCCCTACAATCAGCCAAACCGCGCCGGCATGGCTCCCGAGCTGGCGGCTGCCATGGGAACGGTGCAGTGGCGCGACGAGAACACGGTCCGGCTCTCGCGCTATCTCGGACTTGACGTCATGGACTACGTCGGTGGGCCGGTGCGGATTCAGCGCAGGAATGTCACGGTGGAGTCCAGCCAGGAGGGAGACGATACGGTTGATAGCTGGCACACGCCGCAGGGCACACTACGGCAGGTTCGCAGACGCTGCCGGGACGATGGCACGTCCTATGTTGTCGAGCACCTTGTGAAGAGCGCGTCCGACCTGCCTGCACTGGCAGCCATTTTTGAGGACGAGATCCTGACGCTCGACACCGACGCGGTGGCACGAATTCGGCAGCGGCAGGAGCTCATTGGCGATGACGGTATCCTGCAGTGCTTCGTGGCGGGGACGCCGCTGGGCATGATGTACCGGGTCTACAGCCGGGTGGAGACGCTGGTGTATCTCTACTACGACGCCCCGCTGGCATTGCGAGATCTCTTCACCGTCATGGAGACGAACTACATGGCTCGGCTGCGGATCGACCTCCAGTGCGCGGCGGATGCCTATGTGGGAATGGACGATACGTCGACAACGGTCATCTCGCCGGCGATGTTCGAGGCCTGCAACCTGGACCTGACGGACCGCAGGGCGGAGCTGTGCCACGAGGCGGGAAAGCTCTACTTTCACCACTCCTGCGGCCTCATACGCGACCTGCTGCCCCTCTATCGGCAGACGAAAATGGATGCTGTCCACGCCTTCACCGAGCCCCCCATCGGGGATGTCAGGATTGCCGACGGGCGGCAGGCTCTCGGCGACAGGATCGCCATTCGCGGGTGTGTCGGGGCCATGGCCGAGGAACCTTGGGACCCGGCGGCCATGCGGCGAAGCGTCCGGTCGCTTTTCACCGGCCTCGCCCCAACCGACCACACCGCGCTCAGCATCACAGCCTACCCCCACCGGACGATCGATCAGATGAAGGCGGTCATCGAGGCGTGCCGAGCCTGTCGGGTTCGGTAGGGCAGCGCCCGTGGCCTGTAATGGTCGCCGGTTTGCTTTCAGCGAGCGGCTGCCTACTGTGGGATGACCGTGCCGATCGGCATGGACAGAACAGAGGCCTCCCGGAGAACTGACCATGCCTAAGCGTGTTGCACCCCACCAGCCGAATCTGCTTTTGATCATGGCCGACCAATGGCGGTTCGACTATGTCGGCTATGCCGGGGCTGGGTTCGTGAACACGCCCAACATCGACCGTTTGGCGACCAGTGGGACGGTCTTCACCCACTGCTTCACCAATGGCGCGCTCTGCACGCCGTCGCGCATCGCGCTGGCCACGGGGCTGAACACGGAACGGATCGGTGCCGTCGACAACGAGGCGTACTTGCCCCGGAGCGTGACCACCTATTACCAGAGGCTGCGGGACGAAGGCTACGAAGTGGGTTGCGTGGGCAAGCTGGACCTGGCCAAGCACGACTCCTACAACGGCATTCGTGGACGGCGTCCATGTACCTTTGGCTGGGGGTTCACCGACCCGCACGAGGTGGAGGGCAAGATGCACGCCGGGACGTCGCCCACGCCCATCGGCCCCTACACGCAGCATCTGCAGGAACGGGGGTTGCTTGACGCATTCCACCGGGACTACCGCAATGCCAGGGGCGGCCCTCGCGTCGCGGCCAGCAGTGTGCTGGCGGTGGGGGACTTCGCCGACGGCTACATTGGCCGCCGGAGCGCGGCGTGGATTTTGGACCGCACCGGCGAGTACCCCTGGCATCTGTTTGTGAGCTTTGTCGGGCCCCACGACCCCTACGATCCGCCGGCGGACTACAGCGCCAAGAATCAGGATCAGCCCGTGCCCGAACCGATCCATGCCGAGCTGTCGCAACGCCCCCCTCTTATTCAGCGCAAGGCCCGGAGCCGGCCGGATGAACACACTGCTCATGCCCGTCGGCAGTATGCCGCCAGCATTGAGGTGATCGACGATATGGTGGGGGAGATCCTGGCGGCTCTGGAAGAGACGGGGGAACGCGACAACACGATCATCGTCTTCACCAGCGATCACGGGGACATGATGGGGGATCTGGGACTTTGGCAGAAGACCTTGCCCTACGACCCGGCCAATCGCGTGCCCCTGTGCATCGCCGGTCCCGATATTCCGGCGGGGCAGGTCTCCGAGGCACTGGTGTCGCTCTTCGACCTGAATCCCACGCTTTGCGGGCTGGCTGGTCTACCCACCCAGGCGGGGATTGATGCCCGCTCGCTCGTGCCTCTCATCCACTCAGCGGAACCCGCGAAATGCGGGCATCGCGAGGCCTGCTACTTCGCCTTGCGGGGGTTCCGGGGGTTGCGAACGCGTGACCGCCTATATGTGCAGCACAGCGACGGCGAGCGCGAACTGTACGATATGGAAGCCGATCCTCACTGCCAGCGGAATCTCGCGCCGGATCTTGATCGATCCGAGCTCGTCGACTGGCAACGCCGTCTCATCGCTGTTGGCGTAGAGGGGCAATGGCGACATTGACGGGGGCGGCGGTAGCCACTTGTGCCGACCTCCTCCCCGGCCTACGGGAAGGTGGGCCGTGGTCCTGAGCGGAGCCGTGCTCGATTACGGGCGAGTGGGATAGATACGGGCGGTCGTTGAGTTCGGGGTCTTCCCTTGGCGGAACTCGACGGTGTGTTTGGCGAAGCGGAAGCGGGCGACGTCGGGCGGGCCCAGGAACGGTTGGAGAAGCTCGGCCACGGAGGCATCGGCAAAGTCGTCGATGACATGCCAGCGTGGCGGGGGCGGGGTGCCCTTCGCATGTCGCTCGTACAGCTTGCGCGAGATGATGCAGGTGGCACCCGCAGTTGCCCGGCGCGCCAGCTCCGCAAAGGTCTCCGGGCTCAGGTCGTGCCCGCAGACCACGAAGCACTCGACCCCGTCCAGAACCGTACCGGTGACGGTGTGGTCGAAGACCGCCACGCTGTCGATGGGCATGAAGAAGCCCAGTAGCTTGGGATAGACCATCGGGTTGTTGTAGTTGATCGCCCCCGCCTTGGCCGCGCCATGGGTGAGGATTGGCCAGACGTGCAGCCATTCCGAGGCGGCCTTGTCCAAAGGCATCTCGGGATTGCCGAGGAGCCGGTCCCGAGAAGATGCCTCGCCGTGAGGCACGGGCTTGTGGCCAGGACTGAACTGTCCCCAGCCGCCGTCCGGCAGGCGGATGATCGCGACTCGGGGGCGATAGGTCCGCCAGTCCAGGGCTCGGGGATGGCGCGGCACGTACTGGGTGTAGAACTGATGGACCACCTTGCCATAGGCGGTGAGAGCAAACGTCTCGCGGTCCTGCCAGACCACGAGCGATCCCCGGTCGGGCGCCTCGGGGTGGCGCGTCCTGGGGCCGGCGGCGGGGCCGTCCTTAGGTGGCCCTTGGTAGTCGATATTCTCCACGTAGATCCCTTCCGCCCCGAGCTGGTACCCCATCAGCAGGGCGGAACGCAGCGATTCGGGTGGATGTCCGGGATAGCCGAGGGGACTCCAGAGATCGGGCGACACCCAGAAGCGTGCGCCTCGATCCTGGTATTGCACGGCCGCCCCGAGCGCAATCGAGACGACGACCGCGTTCAGGTGCTCCTTGAGCAGTTTGGGGGCCGCCGTCCAGCCTGCTCGGGCGAAGATGTGGAAGAGATCCGGCCACACCTGCTCGGTGTGCAACGGCACGGGCAAACGGTAGTGGTTGCTGCGGATTCTCCCACATTCGTTCACCAGCGCGGCCCATGCCTTGGGCATGGTCATGCCTCGTGTATCGACAAGGAACGGCTTGTCGAAGTCGGCTTTGGGGAAGTGGGAGTACTTGTTGTTGGAGAGCTGCATGTGCGCGGCCTCGTCGTAGATCACGGCTCGGAGCAACGGCTTGGGTTGCTTGGGGGGCAGGAGGGGCTGCAGCCATTCGGGCCGCAGGAGCCAGAAATGCCGGCCTCCGGAGTGCTCGTATTCGTTGACCCCGGGCGTGATCTCGGCCTTCGGGGCGAAGTTGGGCGCCTCGATGGAGAGGGTGTAGTAAAGCCCGCGCTGGCGGCAGGCCCGGTCGATGTCTAGCAACATCGCCTGCATGAGCGCCGAATTGCGCTTGCCCGCATGGGTGATGGGGTGAACGTGGAAGTTGATGTGATTCGCCCCGAGCGCCTTGACCGAGCGGAAGAAGGCGTCCACCTGCCATGGCGGCGTGCCGTGACCGGTCCAGTGGTAGCTGCCGGCGGTATCGACGCCGAGGATCAGCGCTTCGCTTGGCTTCATGGCCGGGGCTCCGTGACTGATAGGTGCGGCACTGGCGACCACAAGGAGCGCGCCGAGGACTGCGAAACAGCGGCGGACGGCGGCGTGCCGGGCAATGCGGCTTCTATGGGCTCTGGTCCGCTGGCAATCCATGCAGTGCCTTCTCGGTATGGTAGCCTGCCGCGCCTCTGGGCTCACTGGCCGACGGTCAGCTTGATGCTCCCTGTCGCCCGAATACTGCCCACGGGCCAATCGTCGGCCGTGCAGTCAAGTGTGTAGCGACCCGGTTTCCAGCCCCTCGTGCTCACCTGGAACACCCCGTCGCCGTCCGCGTCGTGCAGGATGGCACCCCACGGTCTCGCTGCGAAGCCCGGCAGATTCTGGGTCGTATCCGTCTTCTTGAAGGCCAGGTACCAGCGTTTGATCGCCGTCCCCCCGGCTGTGGCGTTCAGGCGCACCGTGAAGTCTCCCCCGCGTGCCACCTTGACGTCCTTTGGTTCAGGAGAAAGCTCGATCCACGCCAGCGGCGAAGTGGCTTGGCGATGCTTTCGGGGCAGATACTGGAACTTCTCGCCCCACGACAGAATGACCGCCTTGCCTCTCTTGATGGACGACTTATGCCCGTTCCATTGCGAGCTGTAGGATCCCGTTCCGGCCCCGGCTTCCCCGCGCTTGCGGTGGGTGAATTCGTATTCGTGGCCAGGGATGAGGAAGGGGTCGAAGAGCCGCCGGATCTGCGTCAGCGTGTCCTTGGTCTCAGCGAAGAAGAGGGCGGTTACGTATAGGTCCACTCCCTCGCCTCGGGTCTTGACTTGCCGGAGCCATGGCAACATCTGATCCCCATTGTTGATGTCGCCCTTGAAGAGCACTGTGACCCCATTGTCGGTGGTGATCAGATACGCGTTGCACGGACACACCGAGCTGTGGTCTCTGGCCATCCATTGCCGACCGCCCAGCACTTCCACCTGGAGGTCCCCGACGCGGTGCTTGTGCCCCGGCTGGGGGGGCAAGACAGTCAGCCCCGCCACGAACGGCGCATCACGCCACATGGTCCGGATATCCTCGGGAACCACGACTGTCTTGCCAGCCGCCACGAGCGCTTCTGTGATCTGGTAGTTCACATGATCGTGGTGTCGGTGACTATGGAAGGACACGTCCACCAGCTTGGCCAAGGTTGCGCGTTGCGCGGCGGTCATGTGGAACTTGATCCCGGCCAGCCCTGCGACCCTGTCTGGATTGCCGTTGCCACTGTTCGGGCCCTCGTCCAGATCGATCCCGAAGACAGCCTTGGGAGTCTTCACGACCAGGGCGCAGCTGTAGAACTTCCAGACAACGACGCCCTCCGTGACTTCGGTGCTGGCGATCTCGGCCAATGCGTGGTCGATCATGCCCTGGTAGTAGGTTGCCACCTCGGCCGAGCGTTCGGAGTTCGGTTTCTTGATGAAGCTGTCCAGACTGGCCAGTAGCGCTTGTCGTTGGGGGTCTGCCCCCACGGTTGCCGGCCTCGCCAGCAGCGCTGGCCGCACCTCGTCGAGCGTGACGGGCGCTGCATACATCGTCCCGATCCCGACCGTCACTGCGATGATCCACATCCATCTCATGCGGTTGCCTCCTTTGGTCGAGCACTGGGGGCTGGGGTGTGCGTCCTGCTTCATGTGGACACTATACGCATGGCCGCTCAGAACCCAACCCGCCCCGACCGTGGAGACGGCATCCCCCGGCAAGGAAACGCCGCCCGGTCGAGGTCAACCGGGCGGCGTGGTTTGCAGAAGAGTAGGCGTGCCTACTTGCTCTGGATGGCGGCTTGGGCGGCGGCCAGTCGGGCGATGGGCACGCGGTAGGGGGAGCAACTTACGTAGTGCAGGCCCACCTTGTGGCAGAAGGCCACGGAGCTGGGTTCGCCGCCGTGCTCGCCGCAGATGCCAAGCTTGATGTCGGGACGGGTCTGGCGGCCGAGGTCGGCAGCCATCTTGACCAGCCTGCCGACGCCAGCCTGGTCAAGGACCTGGAACGGATCGAACTCGAAGAACCGCTTGTCTTCGTCTTCGACGTAGGGTTTGAGGAAGCGCCCGGAGTCGTCGCGGCTGAAACCGCAGGTCATCTGGGTGAGGTCATTGGTGCCGAAGCTGAAGAACTCGGCTTCCTTGGCCACCTCGTCGGCCGTGATGGCGGCGCGGGGGACCTCGATCATGGTGCCGATCTTGTAGTCGATGGTCTGGCCGGTTTCGGCAAAGACCTCCTCGATGGCCTCGATGGCGAACTTCTTGCAGTAGGCCAGCTCCTTCAGCCCGCCGATCAGCGGGATCATGATCTCGGGGTGGACGTCGATCCCTTCGGCCTGCACGTTCAGGGCGGCTTCCATGATGGCACGCACCTGCATCTTCTCGATCTCGGGATAGACCACGGCCAGGCGGCAACCGCGGAAGCCCAGCATGGGGTTGAACTCGTGGAGCTCATTCACCTTGGCGGCGACCTCCTCGACCTTGATGCCGAGCTTGAGGGCCAGCTCATGCCGACCAGAGTGGTCTTGGGGAAGGAACTCATGGAGCGGGGGATCGAGCAGGCGAATCGTCGCGGGTCGACCGGCCAGCGTGCGGAAGATGCTCTCGAAGTCGCCGCGCTGCATGGGCAGCAGTTCGGCCAGGGCCCTCTCTCTCTCGCCGATGTTCTTCGCCAGGATCATCTTGCGCACGGAGACGATGCGCTCGCTTTCGAAGAACATGTGCTCGGTGCGGCACAGGCCGATGCCCTCGGCCCCGAAGCGGACGGCGACGACGGTGTCGGCGGGGGTGTCGGCATTGGTGCGCACGCCCATGGTGCGGTACTTGTCAGCCAGGTCCATGATCGTGCCGAAGGGGCCGGTCAGGGCCGCCTGGACGGTCTTGATTGCGCCTTTGTAGACGGTGCCGGTGGAACCGTTGAGGCTGACCCAGTCGCCTTCCTTGAGCACGGTGCTCCCAAAGGTGAGAGTGCCGGCCTTGTAGTCGATCACGGCTTCGCCACAACCGGCGACGCAGCACTTGCCCATGCCTCGGGCCACTACAGCCGCGTGGCTGGTCATGCCGCCGCGAGCGGTCAGGATGCCATTGGCCGCGTCCATGCCGCCGATGTCCTCGGGGCTGGTCTCGATGCGGACGAGGATGACATCCTCGCCGTCGGTCTTCCAGGCCTCTGCCGTATCGGCGGCAAAGACGATTTGGCCCTGGGCAGCACCGGGACTGGCTGGCAGCCCCCTGCCGAGAGCGACGGCTTCCTGCTCGGCGGCAACATCGAACATCGGGTGGAGAAGCTGGTCGAGCTGCTTGGGATCGACGCGGCAGACGGCTTCCTCTTCGGTGAGCAGCCCCTCTGCGGCGAGATCGACAGCGATCTTCACAGCGGCGGCGGCGGTGCGCTTGCCGTTCCGCGTCTGTAGCATGAAGAGCTCGTTCTTCTCGATGGTGAACTCGAGATCCTGCATGTCGCGGTAGTGGGTTTCCAGCTTGCCTCGGATGCTGTCGAGGGTGGCGAAGGCCCCGGGCATGGCTTCCTCAAGGGAAGGGAAGTTGGCGGCCCGGTCCGCTTCGCTGACCCCGTTGCTTTCGGCCCAGGCGCGGGAGCCCGCCTTGGCGATCTGCTGGGGGGTCCGAATGCCGGCCACCACGTCCTCGCCCTGGGCGTTGATCAGGTACTCGCCGTAGAAGTACTCGTTGGCCCCGGTGGAGGGATCGCGAGTGAAGGCCACGCCCGTGGCACTGTCGTCGCCCATATTGCCGAAGACCATGGTCTGGACATTGACGGCGGTGCCAAGCAAGCCCCGCATCTCGTTCAGCGCGCGGTACTTGATGGCGCGCTCGTTGTTCCAGGAACCAAAGACTGCATCAATGGCGGCCTGAAGCTGCTCGCGCGGATCCTGGGGGAAGGGGTTCCCGTCGTTCTCGTAGACTCTCAGGTAGGCAGCGACGACGTCCTTGAGGCCGTTCACGTCCAAGTCTGTGTCGAGTTCGACTTCCCTGGCGTCCTTCACGCCCTGCAACGCGTGCTCGAAGTCGTGGTGCTCCATACCGAGGACCACATCGCCGAACATCTGCAGGAAGCGTCGGTAGGCATCCCAGGCGAAGCGCTCGTTGCCAGTGAGGTCGATCAGGGCCTGGAGGGTCTCGTCATTCAGACCGAGGTTGAGGACCGTGTCCATCATCCCGGGCATGGACTGGGCCGCGCCCGAACGGACGGAGACGAGCAGGGGATTTGGCCCTTTGCCGAAGGTCTTGCCGGTGGCCTGTTCGAGCTTGGCCAGGTTGGCGTCGACTTCCGCTGCCAGCCCCTCGGGGTACTTCTCGCCGAGTTTGTAGTAAAGGTCGCAGACCTCGGTCGTGATGGTGAAGCCGGCGGGGACGGGCAGGCCCAGGCTGCACATCTCGGCAAGGTTTGCGCCTTTGCCGCCGAGCAGTTCCTTCATTCCCGCCTTGCCCTCGGCAACGCCGCCACCAAAGAAGTATACCAGTTTCTCATCGGACATTTCGGACGTCTCCTTCGCTCAAAACATGCCCCTGACAGAAGAAAGCCGGCTGTGGGTACAGCCGGCTGGGGAGGGAAGCTAGCGCTTCATGGCCAATTTGGCCCGCGCCTTCTTGCGTTCCAGGTACCGTTTCCGCCGAGTGCGCTTCTTAAGCTTGTTGGTCTGCTTGCCCATGTCGAATCTCCTTGGTCGTGATCTATCTGAAGGGACAGTGAGTTCGTGTCGCGTACTGGTCTGCAGGCGCAGGGCAACCAGACAGGCCAGCCGGTAAGGTAGCATGCAGTAGCCGGCCTGTCGACCCATCTCTCGTGGTGCGCGGAACCAGGAGCTAGGGGAAGCAAGCGCGGAAGACATCGGCCACATCGTCGGGGGTCATTTCAGCTGGATCCAGTGCATAGAGTCCAGCCATGGTGTCCATGGAGTTGCGGGCGATGACGTCCGCCTCGTCGGCCGAGATGCCATAGCTTGCCAAGTTGAGTTCCGCCTGCCCGATCGCCGCGATCAGCTTGCGCAGGGCGGTGATGAAGGCGTCGGGCCGTTCGGCTTCGGGCAAGGCATCCACGTCCTCTCCCATGGCCCGGGCCATGGCGGGGAAGCGTTCGGGAGCCTTTTCCGCGAGTTTGGTGAAGTAGGCGATGGAGGTCATGGTCAGCCCCGCCCCGTGCGGTAGTTCCGGGTGATGGGCGCTGATGGCGTGCTCGAGGCTGTGGTGGGAGATGCAGCAGGAGAGGGATTCGACGATGCCGGCGGAGGTGTTGGCCCAGGCCAACGCGGTGCGGGCATCCAGGTTGCTGCCATCGGCAACCGCGATCGGCAACCACTTGGCCACCAAACCGATGGTGTCGAGCGCATAGCTGTCGCTGGCTCGGTTGGCGATGTTGGCCAGGTAGCCCTCGGCAGCGTGGAAGAACGCATCCATGCCTTGGAAGGCGGTGAGGTGGGGCGGGACGGTGAGCATCAGCTCGGGATCGACGATGGAGAGGGTGGGGAAGGTGAAGTCCCAGCCCGCACCGATCTTCTCGTTGGTCTCGGTCTTGGTGATCACGGTCCAGGGGTCGGCCTCGGTTCCCGTCCCGGCGGTGGTGGTGATGGCGACAATGGGTAGTGCGCCCTCGGCGGGATCCATCCCTTTGCCGCTGCCGCCACCGATATAGTCCCAGTACTCGCCGGGGTTCTTGGCCATGACGGCGATGCTCTTGGCGCTGTCCATGCTGCTGCCGCCGCCGAGGCCGATCACGAAGTCGCAGCCTGTGTCGCGGGCCATGGCCGCGCCTTCGGCCACATGCTCGGACACGGGGTTGGGCAGAATCTTGTCGAAGACGACGCTCTCGACATCGCGTCCGGCGAGCAGGGCCTGGACCCGTTCGAGGTAGCCGAGCCGCCGCATGGAGCCGCCGGCCCCGATGACGATCAGGGCCTTGCAGCCGGGCAGGGGGAGTTCTGCGAGTTCGGCCAGCTTGCCGGGGCCGAAGACGATGCGGGTGGGCATGAAGAAGTTGAAGCCGGGGATCATGGGAGTATTTCCTGAGTTGTAGGGGGAGGCTATTCGTTCTTCGCTTCGAGGACGATGTTGTCCAGGTAGAATCCTGTCTTGACCGTGGCGTCGGAGACGAACACGACCCAATCCATGGCCTTGAACCGAGTCGTGACCTTCGCCTCTGCCTTGGCAATCGGCTTGCCGGCCACCGTTACTGTAGCCCAACAGGTCTTGAGCGCAGGATTCCGCATGTCGGCGGCCATCTCGACGTGGAGCCACGTACCTGCGGGGGTCGCGCAGATGACCGTGTCGTTGACCGTCGCCTTGCCGTCTGCCCTCGCCTGGAAGGTGACGCCACCGACGAAGGAGCCGATACCGTATCGCCACTGGTGTGTGAAGACAGCCCCCGGTTCCAGGAAAAGGTCGAAGCTGCCAGCTAGGTGCTTGCCAATGAGCCCGGCTCCGTAGTAGAGATGCGGGTTGTAGGATTGCTTCACCTCCGGCCCGTCCTGGAAGCGCAGACTGCGCGTGCCACCTGCCGCTTGCTGATCGGAGACCGTGATGCCAGCGGTCGGGGTCTTGCCGTATACGGTGCCGAAGGAGGGCGGCTTGCCGAGAGCCATGCCTTCCATGTCTGCATGCAGCGGCGGCTGGGCGATCCGTTCCTTCTCGGGGAGGCGGTCCAGTTTCTGGCGCTTGATCGCCGTCGCGCGCGCTCGCCAATCAGCACCGACCAGGCCGGCAGCGGCGATATCGAAGGGCTTGAAGCCAAGCCCCAGGGCAGGGGACTCGGGGCGCAACCGGAAATCGAACGCCTTGGGGTTCACAAACAGCGGATCGGCGACCACCGACCCCTCGTCATTGCCCTTCTTCTGCCAACCTGCGAGATCGAGAGCGCCGGGGAACTCGATGGCTTCCGGGCCATCGGTGTGCCAGTAGAGGTTGTTCCCGGTGTGCAGCTCGCTCATGCGTTGGTAGAGCCCGCCTTCGGAGTAGTAGATGATGTTGTTGAGCAAGGTCTGGCTCGAGCCCTTGTCCGCCCGTCCCAGATGGATCTGAGACCGCTGGCCGAGGGCGAAGATGTTGTTGCGGACCATGTTCTCCTTGCCGTAATGGACGGTGAGTCCCCCGTTCTGGGTGAGGTAGACCAGGTTGTTCTCGATCAACAGGCCGCTGCTTCCCTCGTCCGGATAGATCCCCCCCGCGCCGTACCCCTCGACAAATCCCCAGATATGGTGAATGTGGTTGTGGTGGATGGTGGTGCCGGTGGAGATCCCGAGCGTGTAGATGGCCGCCATGTCGTAGAGCACATTGCGCCCCAGATGGTGGAGATGGTTCCAAGCGATCTCGTTGCGGTGGCAGGTGGTCTCGGCAAAGCCCCAACTCCAGCCGACTGAGATGCCGGTGTAGTTGAAATCGCAGATTTCGTTGTGCGTCAACCTGTTGTCGCTGGCCTGGCCGACCCAGAGGGGGATCGCCCCGTAGTAGTCGGTCGAACCGTCGTGGATGAAGTTGTTGTGGACCGTGTTGTGATGGGTGGCATTCGTGCCTTTCTGGCGGCCCTGGTCGCCGATGCGCACCCCGCCGGCCCCGAGGTCGCGCAGTTCGCATTGCTCGATCCGGTTTTCGGAGCAACCGCGCCGGAACCAGATCCCGTACCAACCGATGTTCCGGACGTCGCAACGGAGAATCTGTACCTTGCGCGTGCCGTCGGCCTGAATGGCGGCGGGGATGGTCACGGCGGCCTGCCAGTCGCTGTGCCCCGTGTCGGGGACGGGGTTGTCGGTGTGGGCAAAGGTCAGCCCCTCGAAGGTGAGGCCCTCCACGTAGCGACCGGCCGCCGGTTCGCCCTTCATTACCACCAGTTGGGCAAGGCGAGGGGCGACCACGCGCGCCTTCTCCATGTCCTCGCCGGGAAGTGGCCGGTAGTAGAGCACGCCCTTCTCCCGGTCCACCCACCACTCGCCGGGGGCATCCAGGGCTTCCCGGAAGCCCTCCACATAGTATCGGGATCCCCGTACCATCGCCCATTTCATGGGGCCGCGGAAGACCACCATGCGGGTGGCTTCATCCACACTCTGGATGGGCAGGATGGCGGATTCCCAGTTCTTCATCACCACGGCGTTGATCTCCTGCAGGCGCGGCCATGCCCGCAGATCGCCTTCCTTGAACACAAAGGCGCGTTTGGTGGGGTTCACTTCCTCCCCGGTGGCGGGATCGGCGATTGCCAGTGGGGGGCCAAGGACCCGGAAGTACTCGCCGCTGTTGGGAGTTCGGGCCAGCGTTCGTCGCAGACCGTCTACATACAGTCGGCGCGGGGGCTTGGCAGCCAGTTCCGCCGGCAGGTCTGCCATCCAGGTGCTCTGATCCACCCGTTGCCAGCCCCGGATGCGGGTGCCGCCGGAGATGACCGGCCTCTCGCCAGGATGGGCCGCGTAGCGCACGTCCCCGGAATCTCCCGGCGTGAACAGCAACGTCGCGGGAAGCTCGTAGACTCCGCCGCGGAGGAGCACGGTGACCGGAAGTTGGGGCATGGCGCGTCGCCGTTGCCGGGCCATTCCCTGAGCCCGTTGCAGGGTCCGCAGTGGCGCCTGGATGCCGCCGTCACCGGCGTCGTTGCCGTCTGGCGACACGTGGATGGGGGCCGGAACCTGCGCCTCTGCCATGGGCACGAACGCGCACCCCGCACCGATCAGCAGACACACGGCGGCGGAACGTAGGGATCGCATGATTGGGTTCCTCGGTGTGGGACACACGGGCATGGCAGACAATGTCTCTCCTGCAAGGCGAGCGGTCAAGCCGCATTCCGCCTCTCGGGAAGTCCGCCTGCATTGCTGTAACTCCCGCGTTCCAGAGATACAGTAGTGGATTGCCGATTTCAACGCTCGGATGCGACCCGCTCCGGGCCGACCACTAGCTGAGAGTAGCTGCCGCGATGAAGAAGACAACCGTGCGAACCAAGGCCATCCTCTATAGCGGGTGGCGGCTCTGGGGCTCGGTCCTCCTGCTGGCATGCATGTGGTGCCATTCCCAACCGGCGGTGGTGGCTCCTGCGCCGGCCGGGGCCGCACCAGCCGCACCAGGGGTAGAGCCGGTGCCACCCGTGCCGACGCGTGAGGAACTGATGTACCAGGCGCGCGAGCGTGGGCAGCGGGCGCTTGACATTGGGGTGTACACGACGGCGATCAAGTTCTTCACCGAGTACCGCAAACTGGCGGGGACATCGGAACCACAGTTCGCCGACGCGACTGTATACCTGGCCCGGGCCTGCCTGCTCGATGGCAAGCCGGATCTTGCCTCCCTGGCCCTGGACCGGCATCAGAAGGACAGCCCGGGCTTGCAGGATGCCGACTACAAGAACGCCCTTGCCTATTGCCGTGCGGCCACGCTGCTGGGGATGGGCAAGCCGAAGCTTGCCAGCGAACAGGGGAGTGCGCTGCTCAAGCCGGGGTTGGACGCCGAGTACCGTCGCATGACGTTGCGCCTGTTGGCGGATGCCTATGTCAAGATGGACCAGTGGCCCGAGGCCGAGGCGGCGCTGGTCACGATCGTCCGGGAGTTTCCCAAGGCCAAGGGCCTGCTCAAGGTCCGGCAGCTGCTGGTCCGCGCGTATGTGTCCACCGGCAAGTTCACCGAGGCGGAGGCCCTGCTGAAGGACATCACCCAGCTGCATCCCGAAGCCCCGGCTGCGGAAGTGGGACGTCAGCGCGTCCTTGTGCTCGCCCATATGGGGAAGCTTGACGAGGCCATGGTCGCCTATCGCAGCATCAGCGGCGAACGTCCCCGGCGCCCCGAGCAGTCCTGGTGGCTTACCGCGTTCTCCCTCGGCGGGGGCCTGATTGGGGCCCGCCGCTACGACGATGCGCTGCTGGTGCTCCCCGATGCCGTGGGACTGGCAGTCAATGAGGAGGACCGGGTGCAGAGCATGCTGACGGTGGCCGAATGCCAGATCGCTCTGGAGAAGACGGCCCTCGCCATCGACACGCTGGAGACGTTCAAGAAGGAGTATCCCAGCCGTCTCGAGATCGTGCCGGTGATCATCAAGCTGGCCGAACTTCTCCGGTCAACTCAGAAGTACATGACCGCAGGCGACTATTTTGGCCAAGTCATGGCCAACGAGAAGGCTGCCCCTGGCTTCCGCTACCGTGCCTGCGTGAGCCGAGGATGGTGTTTCCGGGATGCGGGTCAGTTCGACCAGGGCATCAAGACCTTCGCCGAGGGCGAGGGGCTTGGTTCGACCCCGAACCAGAAGGCCCAGGCCTTGACTCTGGCCGGAGACACCGCCTTCCATGTCAAGAACTATGTGCAGGCAGCCGGCTTCTTCGGGTCTGTCGCCGACCGCTATCCCGCCTCCGACCAAGCCGAACGGGGGCGCCTGCTCGAAGGACGATCCCGGTTCGAGGCCAAACTCTTCGACCAGGCGGCAAGCAGCTACCAGCGGTTCCTCAAGGATTTCCCGCAGAGCACGGAAGCGGAGACGGCCGAGCTGGAGTACGGCATCGCACAACGTCATGGCGCGGACAGCGCCGGGGACTATGCGCAAGCCTTCGACACGCTGAGCGGGTTCGTCGTCCATCACCCCAAGTCCAACTCGGTGCCTCGGGCACTCATGGAAGGTGCCAATGCGGCCGAGGGAGCGGAGAAGATCCTGGAGGCCGTGAAGGCCCTGGGAACCCTCATCGGAGAGCACCCGGACTCCGCCCTCTACCCGCAGGCCATCTACCAGCGCACGCGCCTGCATTTCTACCGGGCGGATTTCGAGAACGCCATTGCGGACGGGACCATCTTCCTGGAGAAATTCCCGCTCTTGCCGCTGGCCGTCGATGTGCTGATGTGGTTGGGAGACCACTATGCCAATGCCGGCGAGTATGAGAAGAGCATGGGGTATTTCGCGCAGCTGAAGGCAAAGCACCCGACCTCTACGCTGGCCCCCGTCGCCCTGTATGAGGCCGCCTATTGCGCCTACCAGATTCAGCGCTTCACCACCGCTTCGGAGCTCCTTGCCAGCCTCCAGGCGATGACTTCTCCGAAACCTTCGGATGTCACCCTGTCCAAGGCCGAACTGCTGACCGGGGACATTCTCTCTCGCGACGGTGAGTACGCGACCGCCATCCAGCATTTCGCCCGTGCTCGCGAGCTGGCTGGGAACACGCCGCAGGGCTTGGCCGCCTTGGGGCGGCAGGGAGAGATGTTCTACAGTCTGGCCGCCACGGATCAGGCGAACCTCAAGGATGCCGTGTCCTGCTTCCAAGCGATCATCGACACGAAGGGGGCTTCCCGCGATATCCGCGAAGTCGCGACCTATCGTCTGGCGAAATGTTACGAGATGCAGGGCCCGGAGAAGCGCCGAGACGCCATCGACTGCTACATGTCGGTCGTGATCCGCTACGAGATGGGGGTCAGCAAAGACAGGGTGCGAGATTGGTTTTATTTCGCCCGTAGCGGCTACGATGCGGCACGTCTGCTGCAGTTGGAGGGCGGAGAAAGCAACATCATGCGGGCGTGGCGTGTCTACAAGCGCATCGCGGGCAGCGGAATCCCCACCGCCGGGGAAGCTCTTAAGAAGCACGAAGAGCTAGGACGCCTGCATCACCTCGAAGATTAGCACTGATTGGGCAGCCCTTCTGGCGCTCGCCGAGTCGGTGGCAGCAGAAAGCCAGGAGACGGCGCCATGAGAGTGTATGAAAGCATCGTGGATTCAGTGGGGAATACCCCGCTGGTGCGGATTCAGCGGGTCGTGGACGGAGCCAACGCCCGCGTTCTTGTGAAAATGGAATCCCGCAACCCGCTGGGCAGCGTGAAGGACAGGATTGCGGCGGCCATGGTCGAGGCCGCCGAGAAGGATGGCCTGCTGAAGCCTGGCGGTACGCTGGTGGAATCAACCAGCGGCAACACCGGCATTGGCTTGGCCTTCGTCGCCGCCGCCAAGGGTTACAAACTCATCCTGACCATGCCCGAGAGCATGAGCATCGAGCGCCGCCGCCTGCTCGCGATCCTGGGGGCGGAGGTGGTGTTGACGCCAGCCAAGGGAGGGATGCCCGCAGCGATCCAGAAGGCCGAGGAACTGGCCAAGGAGATCCCAGGCGCGTTCCTGCCGGGGCAGTTTGACAACCCGGCGAATCCAGGCGTCCACTACCGCACGACTGGCCCCGAAATCTGGCGGGCGGCCGAAGGCGAGGTGGATGTGTTTGTGACTGGCGTGGGTACTGGGGGCACCGTGACCGGCGTCGGGCGCTACCTGAAGGAACACAACCCCGAGATCCAGGTCATCGCCGTGGAACCCGAGGATTCACCGGTCCTTTCGGGTGGCAAACCGGGTGGGCACAAGATTCAGGGAATTGGGGCGGGCTTCATTCCGGAGGTGCTCGATCAGGATCTCCTCGACGATGTGGTGACGATCACCGCTGCCGAAGCGGGCGCGATGGCCAAGCGGCTCGCCCGCGAAGAGGGAATCCTCTGCGGTATTTCCGCCGGCGGTAACGTGGCCGCCGCAGTTCGTCTCGCGCAACTTCCCGAAAACGAGGGGAAGACGATCGTGACCCTCATCTGCGACACTGGGGAACGCTACCTTTCCACCTGGCTGTTCGAGGATGATAAATGACCGCCCCCCAGACGAATACGACCGAGTTGGGCGCGCTCCAAGCGCTCATACGGGAGATGGAGTCTGTGCTGGTGGCCTATAGTGGCGGCGTGGACAGCACGCTGTTGGCCGTGGTTGCGGCGCAGGAATTGGGCCCCAAGGCCCTGGCCGTCACGGTCCGGGCGCAGGCAATGCTGGCTCGTGAGATACGCCTGGTTGGCGAGGTCTGCGAGCAGTTCGCGGTCTCGCATCGGTTCGTCGATTTCGACCAGCTCTCCTTGCCGGAATTCGCGGCCAATGGGCCCGACCGCTGCTACCACTGCAAGCGGGCCATCTTCGAGAGGCTCGGCGAGATGGCAGCCCAGGAAGGGCTCGCCGTGGTCGTCGATGGCGGCAATACCGACGACCTCTCGGACTACCGGCCGGGCACCCGCGCTGTGCGCGAGCTGGGCGTACGTAGTCCGTTCCAGGAATTGGGCTGGGGCAAGGCCCGGATTCGCTCGGTTTCCCGGCAGTTGGGTCTGCCGACGGCCGATCTGCCTTCCGCGGCGTGCCTTGCTTCCCGCATCCCCTATGGCGAGGAGATCACGGACCGACGGCTCCGGCAAGTCGAAGCCATGGAACAGGCAGTCGAGGCAAGTGGCATCATTGGTTGCCGAGCGCGGTACCATGGGGATCTGGTGCGCATCGAGCTCCCCGCTGGGCACCGCGCGCAGGTGGCGGACCTCGCGTGGTGCGACCTCATCAACAAGGCGGGTGTCGATGCCGGGTTCCGCTATGTCACCGTCGATCTGCTGCCCTATCGCACCGGGCGGCTCAACGAGGCCCTTAATCCCAACTAAGGAAGACGACGATGAATCCTGACCTGGTCGCCCGCATCGATGAACTGAAGCGGCAGCGGAACGCCACCATTCTGGCCCACAACTACGAGCCAGACGAGATTCAGGAGATTGCCGACTTCACCGGCGACTCGCTGCAGTTGAGCCGGAAGGCCGCCCATATCGAGGCCGACGTGGTGGTCTTCTGCGGGGTCCATTTCATGGCCGAGACCGCCTCGATCCTGAGCCCGGACAAGACGATCCTCATGCCGGTCCTGGACGCGGGCTGCGAGATGGCGGATATGGTCACCGGCGAGCAAGTGCGGCA
>JABGQJ010000189.1 GCA_018648945.1 Victivallales bacterium | reverse complement strand
TCGATGGTGCGTTCGTCGGCGGATGCGGTGTCGAATTCGGCCGGGGTTTCCCCCTCTGCCGCCCGCATGCCATCCACGTAGATGCTGGTGCGGGGTGCCCCCTCCCCGGTGGCGTCCCAGGTCAGGGCGACATGATGCCATCTGCCTGGATGAAGAGCGGGGCTGGTCACCATGGTGAAGGTCGAGCGAGGAACGTTGTCCGCTGCCTTCACCTCGAAGTGGCAGGCGAGGCGGAGCGGCTCGGCCAAGCTGTGCGGACGCAGGACCATCAGGTTGAGGCCGCAGAAATTGGGGGCGTCGCGCGTGGTGAGGATGATGTCGCCGTAGCCATCGGGCACATCACCGGTGAAGCGGACCCAGCCTTCCACGGTCCAGGCGGTCTGGTGAAGGCGCAGGACATTGGTGCCCGGCCCGGTGGTCAGGTAGCGGTTGGCTTCGGGGTTGCCGGGGCAAGCCAGCGCCCCTGGATTCCCCACAGCATCCCCAGCAAAGGCTGGCGTCCGATCCGGGTTCAGGAGCTTCTGCATGGCGGGGGCCTTTGCCATCTCGAAGTCGCCGCCTGCACCGGCACTGCGCAACGTGAAGGCCTTCCCGCCCACCGCAGCCGGTGTGTTCGCACCGTCTAGACGGTCGAACTCCCAGTAGGCCACGGTTCCGGCAGACACGCTCAGGCGCAAGGCGCACAGGAAGGCGGTTAGCAGTAGAGGGCGCATATCGGTGATCTCCATGGAGTGCTTACGAGTTGCCACACGGTAATACGGCGTCGTCGTTTTGCGAAGCAGGTGTTGCCCCTTGGCAGTGGACGCTCGGCGTTGGGGTCGGTAGAGTGAGCGCAGAATGGGGCCGGACTGCGCGCACAGTTGCGGCTCGCCCCTGAGACACACATATGCTGAGGAATGACCATGGCCAAGTTTGTCAATGTTGCTGGAGTGCAGTTCGCGACAAGCACGCACGGTGGTGCTGCCAACGCTGGGGAGATTATCTGTCGGGAGATGGAGGCCAAGCTGAACTCCCTCAAGGGGTACGGCCTGGATCTGGTCGTGACCTGCGAGCTGGCGATTCTGGCCCAGACCCTGGAGACAGCCGAAGAGGTGGCGGATCCGGGCCCTCTGCTGCAGACCTACGCGCGGTTTGCCGCCGCTGAGCAGTGTCATGTGGCCGGCGCGTCGCGCGTTCGCGAGGGGGAGAATGTCTACAACTCGATCGTGTACTTCGGGCCAGACGGCAGCATTCTGGGCGTGTACCACAAGGTCAACCTGACCATGGGCGCGATCGAGAAGGGCGAACGTTCGGGCACGGAAGCCGTGGTCATCGACACCGCGATTGGCCGGTTGGGTGGCGTGATCTGCTTCGACCTGAACTTCGAGGAACTGCGTCAGCAATACCGTGCACTGAAGCCCGATATCCTGACCTTTGCCAGCGCCTACCATGGCGGCCTGATGCAGCAGATGTGGGCCTACGACTGCCGGGCGTTCTTCGTCTCCGCGCTCCAGTTCAACGGCTGCGGCGTGCTGGATCCCTTTGGCCGCGAGTTGAAGGTGACCGACTGCTACACCAATGTCGCCCGTGCCACCATCAACCTGGACCGCGTGATGGTTCACTTGGACAAGAATCGGGCGAAGTTCCCCGAGATCGAGAAGAAGTACCTGGGCGAGGTCATCATCGACACCCCGCCCAATATTGGCCCGGCGCTGATCTACAGCACGACCGACAAGCGCACGGCGATGGATGTGGTCGCCGAGTTCGAGCTCCAGCTCCTGGACGACTACCTGGCCGAGAGCCTCGCCGCAAACGCCGCAAACCGCTGATTTCTCTTCCCCTTCCCCATTCGACGTTCGATGTTGGGCGTTCAGCGTCCGACGTTCCCTCTTCTTCCCCCTTCCCCATTTCCTCCCCTTCGTACTACTATCACGCCATTTCTTTCTTTCTGAATGAGGTCCTCGGCGGAGGATAGTCGCAATCCGTTGATCCACAGATCAAAGCGTCGCGCCTCCCCTCCCCCATTCGATGTTCGATGTTGGACGTTCGGTGTTCGATGTTCAGTTCCCTTTGGTTGCGGCCCTCGGCCGCTCCATGGCTTTCGCGGCTTTCGTGGCTAGATTCCGAGACGTGACTCTTGGCTACTGGAAAGGTCAACACCATGAATCGGATCGAGCGGTTTCTAGCGACGGTGGAACGGCGGGATGTGGACCGCCCGGCGGGGTGGTTGGGGATGCCGACGACGGAGGCGGTGCCCGGCCTGCTGGCCCACTTCGGCGTGACGGATATGGCCGGGCTCAAGCGGCAACTGGATGACGATGTATGGCCCATCGAGGTCCCCTTCAGCCGCCCGCCCGCGAATCACATCGCCTGCGCGTTCGACTTCGCCAAGGCGAGCGGGGACGACTACGAGGAGCGGACCTTGACCGCGCCGGGCTTCTTCGAGGACATGACTGATCCGGCCTGCATCGCGGGCTTCGACTGGCCCAATCCGGCGGAGCATATGCACGCCGCCGAGTGTCGCCAAGCTGTCCAGGACGTGCCGGACGATTTCGCCAAACTGGGCATCATGTGGTCGGCCCACTTCCAGGATGCCTGCTCGGCATTCGGGATGGAGAATGCGCTGATGACCATGCTCACGGCCCCGGAGATGTTCCGAGCGGTGATCGGCCGCATCACGGAGTTCTATCTGGATGCCAACCGCATCTTCTACGAGGCGGCGGGCGATCTCCTGCAGGCGGTGCTGATCGGCAACGACTTCGGCAGTCAGAGCGGGCTGATGCTCTCGCCGGACGCCCTGCGCGAGTTCGTGTTTCCCGGTACCCGCCAACTGATCGAGCAGGCCCACGACTATGGTCTGAAGGTCATCCATCATTCCTGCGGAGCAGTCTCCGAGATCATCCCCGACCTGGTCGGTCTCGGTGCGGATGTGATCCATCCGATCCAAGCCCTGGCAACCGGCATGGCGCCGGACCGCCTGGCGCGGGACTTCGGCTCGCAGACCTCCTTCTGCGGCGGCATCGACGCCCAGGACCTTCTGGTGCATGGCACGCCCGACGACCTGCGGGCGAAGGTGCGCCAGCTATGCGAACTCTTCCCGACAGGACTGGTGCTTTCGCCCAGTCACGAGGCGGTGCTGCCGGACGTGCCACCGGAGAACATTGGGGCCATCTTTGAAGCCCTCCACGAGGTATAGAGACTATGACGCGTTGGTTTGACGACGAGCGAGACTGGTTCCAATCGGCGAGATACGGACTCTTTCTGCACTGGGGCGTGTACGCCGTGCCCGCGTGGCACGAGCAGATTCAGTACCGGCAGGGACTGTCGCGGCCCGAATACGAGCCCTTCGTACAGCAGTTCAATCCGGTGGAGTTCGATCCCGACCGGTGGCTGGACATCGCCGAAGCCAGCGGCATGCGTTATCTCACCTTCACCACCAAGCACATCGACGGCTTCTGCATGTGGGACTCGGCCCTGACCGAGTACAAGATCACCAACACACCCTATGGGCGCGATACGCTGGCCATGTTGGCGGCGGCGTGCCAGCGACGCAACATCCCGCTCTGCCTGTATTACTCGTTTGTCGATCACAACCACCCCAACTACCCCAACGAGGGGCGCGCCCACGAGCTCTCCGGTCCCCAGCCCGGCGACGAGCCGGATGTGGCCCGCTACGTGGACTACGTGAAGGGGCAGATCCGCGAGCTGTGTACCAAGTACGGCAAGATCCACGGCATCTGGTGGGATGCGCAACGGCTTGGCATCGAGGACGCCAGTCTCAACGATATGATCCGCGAGCTACAACCGGCGGCAATGATCAACGATCGGGGGCTGAGCCCGGGCGACATCACCGTCTACGAGCGCGACTACAGCAAGACAGTCTACGACATCCCCGCCTTCGCGACCGCCACCGAGGCCTGCCAGGCCATCGGTCTACAGAGCTGGGGATTCCGCGAGGACGAGGACTACTACACGACCAAATACATGATCCAGAGCATCGACCGGATGATGGCCAAGGGCGCCAACTACTTGCTCAATGTGGGCCCCGACGCTCTCGGTCGCATCGCCCCCAACGAGGAAGCCATGCTCCGCCGCATTGGCGATTGGTACCAGCGCGTCAAGGAGTCCTTCGATGCCGAGGCCGTGCCTGGCATGACCGACAACCGCCAAGTGCTGACTAGCCAGCGTGGCAAGACGGTCTACGTGCATCTCCAAGAAGTCACTGGCAATGCCCTGGTCCTGCACCCCATCCGTCAGCTCCCCGAGCGGGTAACGCTGCTCAACGACGGTCGCGAAATGGAAGCCTGCCTGAGCCGCCTCCCCGTCTATCACAAGGACTCCGAGCCCTGCCTCCGCATCCCCCGCTTGCCGGTGGAGGAAATGGAAGGCGAAGTCATGGTCCTCCGCCTCGATTTCGCGGACGAGATCGGGCAGCCCGGGACTGACGGATACGAGCACCGCGACCTGGGGTAGAGTCTCACCAGGATCCCGCCTGGGGTGGGAGGAGCAGAAGCCAGTCAGTGGGGCGTTGCGGGAGTTTCATGCGACGACGAGGACGCCCCCTTCCTTGCGAACCCCGTGGAGCGGCCGCGGCGCTGTGCGCCGGGACCTCCTCGCCCAACCGGAACCGTGCACCGGAATGCCTGCGAGGGTGGGGGAGTGCTGCCGATGCGTCCCGAAGATGGTCGCGCGGCCGCGACCGCTCCAAGGCTGGCATCCGCAAGGGGGGATTGCGTGGCCGTGCGGGTTGCCCCTGACAAGGTCGCGGGGGCGCTGCCATCTCAGCGAAACACCTACGGAACTGAGATGCGTCCGAGAACACGCGCTCAGTCAACAGGGTCAGAAGGAGTGTCGTCGACGAGGCGATCCAGCTCGTGCTTCACGTCCTTCACGAAGCCAACCACCTTCTTGACCTTCTTGATCCGGTGCTTGACTGCACGCCGCAGCCAGTCGACGATGAGAACCATGTCCAGCAGCAGGAGCAGCAGCCAGCAATGCCACCAACTGAGTACGGGCTCAGTGAACCAGTAGGCCTCCTCGTAGGTCAGCACGCCCCGGATCCCGATACCGAACAAGGCGATGCCAGCCACGATGGGAAGCAACTGCCGACCGACCATGTTTGAGCGGATCCACAACCACTGTTCCCGGTACGAGGCCCACTTCACGACCAAGTAGCCGAACAGGCCCAGAGGCAGGGCGATCCCGGCCACGATCGCGGCAAGAAGCACGATTGCCTGCGCGCCGTGCATGCTACTTGTCCTCCCGCCAGTCACTGGTCCTGGTTTTGGTCACCCAGCCCTTGACGGCCCAACCGACGACGAATCCGCTCAGAACGACCAGCCAGAAAAGCGACGGTGGGCGATGTTCGTAGCCATGGGTCAGGTTCATCCCCAGGAGCGTGGCGATGGCCATCAGGGGGAAGGTCACGGCCGCGAGGACATTGAGCTTGTGCTGGGCGGCGGCCATCGCTTCCCCTTGGGCAGCCTGCTGCTCGGTATTCTCGGCGATCTGGTAATCCAGAGCGATCTTGACGTCCGTGGCCAGCAGCTCGAAGTTGCGCGAAACCTCATAGGCCTCGTCCCGCATGGCGATCAGGAAGGTGTCCCCCTCGATGTGGCTCCGTGCCGACTGCATGGCGCTGTGGAGGTTCGTGGTGGCCCGGTTCATGGGCGCGAGGACCTTCATGAGCTCAAAGAGCTCTGTGGGGGAGTCGGCCTTGTCGTAGAGGTCGTCGTACTTCTCGAACAGTTCGTCGTACTCCGCCAGCAGACGCCGGAGGCGACCGCTGCCGCCGTCCCGACCGTTGCATTGGTAGGTGCCATCCGGGCTGCGGAGGAAGAGAATGCACTCCCGCTCTGCTTGGTCGTCTTGCGGGGGAGTGTGCAGGACAATCAGGAGGTGCTCCGCCTCGAAGAGGGCACGCTGCCGACCATAGGTCGTTTCGCCTAGCCGTTGCTCGATTTCGGGGGGGAGTTGCCAGTCGTATTGTTTGCGTCTCATGCTGCTATCCTCTTGCTGTCTGTGTGCTTCCCCCTTCCCGTGGGGGGCGACTCACTGTCCTCAATCCTGTTCGGCAAGCGAGACCATACCCTCGTCAAGGACGGCGCGCTGACTGGCCAGGAGATAGTCGAGGCCCGCCTGCATGGACTGCTTGACTACGTTGCCGACGCGGCCGAAGCCGAAGGTGGCCGCGGCCGCCCGCAGGAGATCCTCTTCCGCCAAACTCAGATGCCGATCCAGGTTCGCGACCATGGCGTTCGCCACTTCCTGGGGGCAAATGTGCTCGGCGCTGCGCTGAAACTCGTCCGTCGGATCGGGAATGCGGTACTCTGCGTACGCCTCGGGCTCCTGCTCGTGCCACCACACGAACTGCCGCCCCTCCGACTCGGTCAGTTGCACGCGTTTCATAGGGACCCGGTCAAAGACGCGATCGACCACTTTCCGCGAGAGGCGGTTGATTCCCCAGCACGCCGCCACTCGCCGAGCGATGAATTCCGGGGAAAGCGGCGCCTCGTTCTCCACCATGCGGAGAATCCGCGCGGCGACCAGGCGGTTGGCGGCGGGCGAATGGAAGGCCTCGCTGCCGCCCTCCGCCGGGGCCAGCGTGGTGGTTTGGTAGACGGTTTCGCCACCGTCGAGCGCCTGTTCCTCCTCGTCGAGCGGCACCAGGTCCACCTGCAGTCGCGCAAAGGGCTCCTGGGCATCCTCTTGCTCCTCCGGCTCCGGTTCGTTTTCCCCGGCGCCTTCGCGTTCGTCCGGCGGGCGGAACTCAGCGAGGGCCTCGGCCAGGGCTGCCTCGATCCGGGCCAGTTCGCGTTCCTGATCGAAGCACCAGTCCAGGGCCCAGAGGTGCACCAGACGCCAACCCAGCGCGCGCAACACGGAGTTCCGCAAGCGGTTCCGGTCGCGGGCCGTGCGTGCCTGTCCTTGGGCCTGACTCTCGATATCCACCCCGAGGAGGAAGCTCTCGGGGTGGTCTGGGTGCCGAACGGCTAGGCCCACGCGACAGCCGGAACTGCCAACTTCGCTCTCGACGACCCAGCCCTGCTCGACCAAGGCCTGCTTCAGGGAAAGGGCGACTGGCGCGACTGCCTGGTCTTCCCCCACCCCGCTGTTCAGCATGCCAGTCATGCCTTCGCCCGCGAACTTGAGGAAGCTCTTCAAGTGCACCACGCCCACGGCTTGCGTGCGCTGCAGATCAATCTGCTCGGCCCGCAAGGTGGAGAAGACAAGCAGCTGGCGGCGCGCGCGGGTGACCGCGACATTGAGCCGTCGTTCCCCGCCCTTGCTGTTGAGCGGCCCGAAGTTCATGGAGACCTTCCCGTCGCGATTTGGGCCGTAGCAGATGGAGAACAGAATCACGTCCCGCTCGTCGCCCTGAACCGTCTCCAGGTTCTTCACGAACACCGGTTCCTGCACACGATCGGAGAAGTAAGGCTCGATCTCCGGTTGCTCTGCCCGGGCCTTCTCAAGCAGATCGTCGATCAGCAGTTGCTGAGCCATGCTGAAGGTGACGACGCCGAGTGAATGCGAGCGTCGCGCCGGGTCTGCCAGCCGGGCCACGACCTCCGCGACGACCGCCTCGGCCTCGGCCTGGTTCGTGCGGCTCTGTCCGGTGTCGTAGAATCCGTCGGGCACCGGCCGCCAGGCGACGCCAAGGCGGGTGGTGTCCCGGTCGGGGGACGGGAAGGTGCTCAGGTGATTGGCGTAGTAGTGGTAGTTGCTGAAGGCGATCAGGCTCTCGTGCCGGCTGCGGTAGTGCCAGGTCAGGGTTCGGGAGGGGAACTGGCAGGCCACGCATTCGTCCAGAATGCTCTCCATGTCCTCCAGATCGTCTTCGCTCAGCACCTCGTCTTCATCCGTGTTGCGCTGGAAGAAGCTGGTCGGGGGCAGTTGCTTCGAGTCGCCGACGACGATCAGCGATTCCCCGCGCGCGATCGCCCCCACCGCTTCCCAAGGCGGCATCTGGGAGGCCTCGTCGAAGACCACCAGGTCGAACTTCGGGAACTCCGGGCCCAGGAACTGGGCCACGGACAGGGGACTCATGAGAACGCAGGGCTTCAGGCGAGACAGGGCATTCGGGCATTCCCGGAAGACCTGTCGAATCGAGCGACGACCGCCTTTGGCGAACCGCTTGAGCCGACCGATCTCGGAGCTGCGCAGCCGCTCCTCGTCGCCACCGCTGTCTGGAAGGCGCGCGCTGAGCCGGGCAAAGAGGGCCTTGCAGGTCAGATCCCGCACTTCCTCGTCGATCCGGCGGAATTCCTCCACCACCCGGTTGAGCTCCACTCCCTGGAATCCCTTGAGCGCCGGCTCACCGGCCAGAGCCTGCTCCAGGACCCAGCGTCCGAAAGCCTTCTCGACCGTGCCAGCCACCGCTGTCGGTGCCAACTCGCCAGATTCCAGTCCACGGACCGCCTCCTGAAGCCCCAGGGAGCAACCATGGGCCTTCGCGGTCTGCCAGGCGCACCAGGCGCGCAGCTCGCGCTGGGCACCAGACCAACGCTCAGCGAGTTGCGCCGACACGCCAGGACAGTCCGGGTGCAGGGCTTCGAACCACGCCGACTCGGGATCGGGCAGGAGCAAGTCAGCCACCGCTTGCCGGGCATCGCAGAAGTGGCGGAACACCTCCAGGTAACGGGTGAAGCCCTTGCCCAAGGCCCCGTCTGGCAGCACGGATTCCCGGCTCTCTGTCGCTATCTGCACCCACAGCCCGCGCGCCGCGATCTCGTCCTCGGGATCGGCGAAGTCCGGCTTGCGGATCGTCGTCCGGAAAAGGGCAGCCCAGGCAATTTGGCGAGCCAACTGATCCCAGTCCGGTTCCCCCTCCCGCCAGTGCGGGCCGAAGAAGGGACCAAGGGGGGACGCCATCACCGCGCTCTCGCACTCGCGCAACTCGAATGCAGCGGCCAGATCAGCGGCCAGATCGGCAAAGGAACGGGGTTTCGGCACCACCATCGCTTTCTTGAACGTGCGCTTGGCCAGGAAGCCCTGCCACCACCCCATGGGGAAGCCAGACTCGCCATGCCGACGCAACCGGTCCTGCAGGATCTCAAGCGGCAGCTCGCAGTAGGCATCGCCGTACACGTCCCACAACTGAGCGCGCAACGCGTCCCGGCGCCGCCCGGTCGCGAGCAGTCCCTGCAGAGCCGCCTCGTCCCAGTCGGGCGTCCGCAGCAGTTCGCTGCAGATGGCAGGTGTTTCCAGAAGCAGCTCAATCAGCTCGGCCCCATACTCAAGCGTGAAGCGAGACCACTTCGAGGAGCCGAGCCGCAGCGGTTTGAGGGCCCGCGCGGCGACCTGCGTCAGATCGGCCGAGGATTCGCTGACCGCCGCTGTCGCAGTGCGTACGCGGGGTGCCAGCCCCGGCCCCCATTCCTGCAAGCCGACCTCGCACAACGGATGCTCGGGGCCAAGTTCACAGTGCACCGCATCGTCCCGCAGGCGGCGCGCCACGGCCAGCAGATCGTCCAGCACGTCTGGGCCAACGTCAGCGAGGTCGCCCAGTTCCAGTCGATGATCCGGCAAGTCCCGGTGCTCCACGCAGCGTTCACATGCCCAGAGCACACTCTCGCCGAAGGGGCGTTGCGCATGCATGGCCCGGACATACTCGTTCAGTTCGTCTCGGCGTTGGGCGAGTTGGCCCGTGCGGCGCTGCCAGAGGTCGGGTTCCGCGAAACGGCCCAGATTCAGGGCTTCCTCCAGCTGTCGCCGGAAATCGTGCTTGGTTGACTTGTGCGAATGCAGTTCGAGGCAGAATGGGCCGAGCCCGACCAGCTCGAGCCGGCGCTTGACCACATTCAGGGCCGCCATCTTCTCGGAGACAAAGAGCACCCGTTGCCCAGACGCCATGCAGTGCGCGATCAGATTGGTGATCGTCTGTGACTTGCCGGTGCCTGGAGGTCCCTGCAGGACGAAGCTGGCCCCATTCTCCGCCGCCACGACGGCCTGGAGCTGGGAAGAGTCCGCATCGAGCGGCACCATCAGCTCGGACGGATCGATGTGGTCCAGTTCCACCGGCTCCAGCGGCTTTGCGGGGAAGGGCTCGGCGGGGGTCTCCACCAGATGGTGGACGATCGGGCTCTGCATGAGAGTCGCCGTATTCACCTCCAGATCCGCCCACATCAGGAACTTGGTGAAGGTGAAGATGGCCAGTGTGGCGTCCTCCACCACCTCCCAATTGTCCTTGTGCTTGACCGCCTCTCGGACGCGGCGAATGATGGCGGGCACATCCAAGCCGGAGTCATCGGTCGGCAACGGATCGAGACCGCTAATGCTGATCTCGAAGTCTGCCTCGAGTTTGCGCAGCAGGGTCACGTTGATCCGCGCTTCCTCGTCCACCATGCGCACCCGGAATCCCCGGCGCACAGAGCGCCGGTCGATCCGCATGGGCAGGAGAATGATGGGCGCCAGGTTCGGGACGGCGTCGCGCCCGTCCTCGAACCAGCGCAGGAAGCCGAGGGCAAGGAACATGGTGTTCGCCCCGCTTTCCTCCAGAGACAGGCGGGCGGCACGGTCCATCTCGCGCATGCGTTTCTCCAGCTCTGCCGGCGCGTGGGTGGAGTGCAGGCGCTTCTCTTTCATCTGCTGCCGCAGGAACGTATCGATCAGGTCGTCCCCGGTTCGCTGCCGGTGCAGCTCGGCATCGCGCGGGTCGTCGGCCAACTGCTTCGGGCAGGGCAACACGGTGAACTCGTCTCCGGCAGCGAGGGCGTCCTCGACACTGGCCAGATCCGGACACGCCAGCAGGATGCTGCGGCGGGAATCTCGGAAGTTGAGCAATCGGTTCCGCCGGCTGAGATCCAGCAAGTGGCGCTTCCAGCGCTCGAGGCGCGAGAGCTTCTGGTCCTCTGCGCTCAGTTCCGCCTCCTCCACGAGGGGATCGGCTAGAGCGCTGGGCGGGATTCCCTCGGCCGGCTCCGGCGAAGCGGCCTGGGGAGTGGGTGGCAGGACGGTTACGTCGCCGCGCAAACGCGCGGGCATGGGGCGGATTCCCATGCGACGGGCCATGCGCACATCCAGCGCATAGTGAAAGGACGAGACCTGCCGCAGATGGTCCAGCCCCCGGGCGCAGGCCTCCGCAAACGGCAGGGGCGGCGAACATGCGACCCCCGTCGCCTCAAAGGCCAGCACCTCGCCAAGAGCGCATCGCGTCCTCAACGCTACCGCCGAGGGAACGACCGCTTCGTCGAAACTCTGGTCGCTCAGCCACACGGCAACCCACGCATGCCCCTCCTTCAGCAAGAGGAACGGTGCCAGCCCCACATGCTCCAGCATGGCGGCCAATAGAACCGCGAGATCCAGGCAAGTGGCCACGCCGGTGGCCTGAATCTGGTCCGGAGTGCGGATCTTCTGTCCCGTCCGCTCGAAACTCGGGGGGGGGCTGGCATAGGAGAGGCTCTGGAGAGCCAGGGCCTCGTAGACCGCAGCGGCCTGCTCCCTGACATAGTCGCGATCCTGGCTTTGATAGCCGTCCAGCGCCGTTTGCGTGGTCCGTTCGCGAAGGCGCTCGACGATCACGGGCATCAAGGTCTCCACCGTCGGGTGGTTGGGCATGACGAAGGCCCCGAGGATCTCGCGCAGTTGCCCGACCCCCATCCATTCGTTGTAGGCCAGCAGGTCGAAGGGCAGGACCTGATGCAACTCCTCGGCCCCCGTTTCGCCGAGCACGACCAGATGCAGCTCCCCCCGTTCGCGTTCCTCCAGACGGACAAGTGGGTCGCGCAGGATACGCGGATTGACGCGCTCCGTCCCCAGTTCCAGC
>JABGQJ010000188.1 GCA_018648945.1 Victivallales bacterium | reverse complement strand
GAGGCCCTGGCCCTCAAGCCCACCGATCAGTGGGGGGCAGTTCTGCTTGCCCGCAGCATCGATGGCCTCAAGTTGTTTGCGGGGAAGGGCGACTTGCCCGCGTCCGAGTACTCCACGCTGAAACTCCAGATCTCTCGGCACCAGAAGCGTCCGGCAGATCTCAAAGAGAAGTTGCGGCGGGAGGCACTGCGCTCTGCGGCCCTGATCCAGGATGGGGACAAGACCCCCACCGGCGTCGTGTTGCGCCGGACAGCGGCTTTGTTGGGCCACTTCCGGAGCATGCACCCCCCGCCCGATCTCGGGGCGGAAGTGAAGGAACTGGCGAGCCTGCGGCGGCAGCTCGCCGACCAGCCCGATGATGAAGAGAAGGTGTTGTTTGCGGCAGCCCAGGCTCTGCGGCGGCGGGTGGCCTTTCGCAATCCCTTGCTCCGCGACGTCCCCCGCATTCTGTTTCTCAAGCACAACAAGCAAGCGCGTGGCAGTCGGCATATGATCGACCAGTATCTGGGGTTCAATGCGTCGGCGGGAGGGGGACTGTTCGTCCTGGACGATCCCTTTGGCGCGAAGCCGCATGTCGCCGACCTCCTCGCTGACGCGCCCGTCGAGAGCGGTCGTCTCCGGGGTCGGAGACTGCCGGAAACGGGTTCGTTCCTCTCGCTGGACCTGGACTACGGTGGGCAGGATGTGCTCTTCGCCTGGACCGAGGGGGTCAGTGCCCTGCCGGCGAACCCCTCCTACGAAGGGCAGTATGTGACTGCCAAGGAGGCCGGGCGGCTCGGCTCGAATCGGTATTATCACTTCCGTCCGGACAACACCTACCACATCTTCCGGGCCAAGGCGGACGGTACGGGCCTGCGACAACTTACGGATGGGCGCTGGAACGAGTTCGATCCCTGTTTCCTGCCGAACGGTCGCATTGCCTTTGTGTCCGAGCGCACCGAGGGCGGCATCCGCTGCGGCAGCCGGCCGCTGGTCTCCACCACACTCCACGCCATGATGGGCGATGGTAGCGACATCATCGCCCTGAGCCGACACGACACCAATGAATGGCACCCCAGCGTCAACCAGCACGGTATGCTCGTCTACACCCGCTGGGACTATGTGGACCGGGATTCGGACATTGCCCATCACATCTGGCAATGCTATCCCGACGGTCGCGACCCACGCAGTCTGCATGGCAACTACCCGGTCGTCCGCGAGACCCGCCCCTGGATGGAAATGTCCATCCGCGCCATTCCCGGCTCCCATCGCTACGTGGCGACTGCGGCCCCGCACCACGGCGAAGCCTATGGCTCCCTGGTGCTCATCGATCTGCGGCTGCCAGACGACCGACGTACGTCCCAGGTCAAACGGCTGACCCCCGAGTACCCCTTCCCGGAGGCTGAGGGCGCGCCTGGCGTGCCGCACCCCGCCACTCGCGGGCGGCATTCCCCCCGCGCCGAGCATTTCGGCACAGCGTGGCCGCTGAGCGAGGATTTCTATCTCTGCGTCTTCGACCGGTCCCAACAGAACTACGCGCTCTGCCTGCTCGACAGCTTCGGCAATCTGGTGGAGCTGTACCGCGATCCCGCCATCGCCTGTCTCGATCCCATGCCCTTGTGCCCGCGTCCTCGACCGCCGGTTATCCCCACGCAGACCAGCCAGGCCCGCGTCGACCGCCAGGCCGATCCCGTAAAGGCAATGGCTCGACTCTTCATCGCCAACGCCTATGCCGCCGACCAGGCGTGGCCCAAGAATACCCGCTTGCACGAGCTCCGCGTCATCAGCGTCTTCCCCAAGGCCAGTGTCTTCCTCGATGAACCTCGCATCGGCGTCGCTCCCCAGTCGCTCGCCCGCGGGGTTCTCGGCACGGTTCCCATCGAGGCGGATGGCAGCGTGTACTGCGAGATCCCCACCGACGTGGGTGTCTACTTCCAAGTGCTGGACGAGACCGGCGCTGCCGTGCAGACCATGCGCTCCATCACCTACGCGCACGAAGGCGAACTTCTCTCGTGCGTTGGCTGCCACGAGCACAAGCAGAAGCCACCGCGGGTCGCCCGCCCGGCTCTCGTCCAGGCCTTGCGCAACCCACCCGTCCAGCTTCGTCCGGAAGCCACCGGTTCCTACCCTCTCACGTTTCCTCGCTTGGTCCAGCCGGTTCTCGACCGCCACTGTGTCGCCTGTCATGCCAAACAGAAGAAAGCCCCCAGCCTGAAGGGGGATGCCTTCGGCAAGTATGGTTGGAGCGAGGCAGCCCTGAGCCTGCGGCGGCATGCCTGGGGCAAGTCCGGCGGCAATGGGGCGGGGCTACGCTACAACGGGACCTCCTACTCCATCCCAGGCCGGGTCGGAGCCCGAGCCGCCAAACTCCACACGCTGCTTGCCAACGGACACCACGGTGTGAAGCTCCCCGCCGCCGACCGGCGGCGCATTGACCTCTGGCTCGATGCCAACAGCTGCTTCTACGGGGCCTACTACAATCCGCGGGGCCAGGCCAGTGGCCAGATCGTCCAGCCCAAGATCAGCTTCCTGCCGGAGTGGGTCCGATAGGCCGATGGGGGGAAGACCAAAGCCCCGTCCGTCGCGGTTGGCGAGGAACGGGGCTTGGCTACGGTCGGTTGGCGCTATGCGGCTTGGATGCTGATGCGCTGGGAAGTCGGCTTGCGGAAGGGAAGCGTGACCCGCAAGACCCCATTGCTGTAGCGGGCCTCGATGGCGTCCCGGTCGATGGCCTCGTTGAGGGTGAAGGAGCGCTCGAAGCGGAGCTTCCCCGTGTCGCCTTGGATGGTCAGGCGGTCGCGCTCTACCTTCAGCTCCACCTTCTCCTTGGGCACGCCAGGGAGTTCGGCCACGAGCATGGCGCGGTCGTCCCCTTCGTACACATCCGCCTTCGGCTGGGCAATGGGCAGGGCCTGGTTGGCCTTTTCGTCGGCTTTGGTGAGTTCGTTCGGCATGGTCTTCTTCTCCTTGGGTTCCGGTCCGAGACTCTCTCGGCTAGGCGACGTGGACTTCGATCTGGCGGGGCTGTTCGGCGGCGGTCTTGGGAAGGCGCAAGGTCAGCACGCCATTGGTGAGTTGGGCATCGACTTTCTCGGCGTCGATCTCGAAGGGCAGCCGGAAGGCCCGTTCGAAGCTGGCGCTGGGTCGTTCGCGCCGGACGCAGCGCAGATTCTCGCCTTCCTCTTCCTTGGGCTTGCCCTGGAGGGTCACCTGGTCGCCGCGGACGGTGACGTCAATGTCCTCCGGCCCGAGGCCGGGGAGTTCCGCCACCACTGTCACTCCTTCGTCGTCCTCGCTGACGTCCAGCCGAGGACGTCTGTTTCCGGATCGCCGCACGGGGGCGAAGGTCCGCGCCATCTCGTCCAGTTCCTGCCACGGGTTCCACTGTCTGTTGACCATTCTGAACATGATCTGTCTCCGTTTGCCTGTTGAGTTGTGGATTTCTGCCCCGGTGGGGCCGTCGGCAGAGTCAAAGCAACCCCCGTGCCAAGTCCCCCCCCGAGCACGGTGAGCCCCCTATCTCCTGCTGGCAGTGTGCCAGAGTGGCGCAGGTGAGGGGCGCTTTGTCCCTCTCTGCTTGATCTCCGGGGCCGGGATGCGACATTCATCGGTACTATGAAAAGACCTCCTGACGTTCGACTCTCCCCCCGCAAGCTGGAGTCGCAGGCCCGTGCCTGCGCCGGCGCCATCGCCTACCTGCTTTGGCAGGCGCTACTGGTCAGACGACCGGCCGACCGAGCGTTGTCCTGGTATTTGAAGGCGCACCGCGAGTGTGGTTCGCGGGATCGTCGGCTGGTGAGCGAGACGTTCTTCTCCGTCCTGCGCTGGTGGGGCTGGCTGCGGGAGTTTGCGCCGCCGCCCGGCGAGGAGGAGCCTGATCCCACGCGGGTGTCGGTCGAAGACTACTCGCCGCTGCTCCTTGGCGCGTGGCTCCTGGAGGATGCCCCGTTGCCGGCGGTTGCCGAGATTTGGCGGCGGCATGCGCAGTTGCGCGCGGAGGATCTCCCTTCCCGGCAAGGCAAGCCTTTGGGGTTGGCCCAACGTTGGCGCAATCTGCTGCCTCTCTGCGACAGCCGCAGCCCGCAGTTCAAGCTTGCCGATCTGGTGCCCGACTGGTGTTTCCAGGAGGCGACCTTGCCGCGTGGGCAGGACGAGCTCCTGGGCTGGTTGCAGAAACGGCCCCCCGTTTGGCTGCGGGCTCAGGTGCCGCCGGACCAGGCCCTGCGCGAATTGACGGCGGCGGACCTTGCCCCCCGCCGCCATCCCGTGCGTCTCGATGCCATCTCGATCACGCCCCCGAGGGTGAACCTGCGCATGTTGGAGTCGTTTCGCGAGGGCCATTTCGAGATCCAGGATCTGGCGTCGCAGACTGTGGCGGGCGTGTGCGCGCCGCAGCCCGGCGAACGCTGGTGGGATGCTTGTGCCGGGGCCGGTGGCAAGGCCCTGCACTTGGCGACGTTGATGCAGAACCGGGGCAGCATCGTCGCCTCGGACATCCGGACTCGCAAGCTTGATGACCTGAAGAAGCGCGCGCGCCGCGGCGGCTTCTCGAACATCCGGTGCCGTGAATGGAAGGGGAAGGTGCTGCCCGCCAAGAAGAGTGGGTTTGACGGTGTGCTCGTGGACGCGCCCTGCACCTGCTCGGGCACCTGGCGCCGCAATCCCGATGCGCGTTGGACGCTGGAACGCGAGGAGATCGCCGAGTTCGCCGAGAAACAGTTGGCCCTACTCAGCAACGCCTCCCATGGCGTTCGCGCCGGCGGTGTCCTGGTCTATGCGACCTGCTCCATGTTCGATGCCGAGAACGAGGGCGTCGTGCAGGCCTTCCTTGCGAACCACGAGAACTTCGCGCTGGAGGCCTTTCCCCATCCCCTTGCGGAGGGCGAGTGCCCCGGACAGCACCGCATCTGGCCGTGGGACGGCAACTGCGACACCATGTTCGTGGCGCGTTTCCGCCGCGCCTGACCGGGCTACTCCGCGCGGAATACGCAGATGGGGCGACGTGGGTCCACGGCTCGGTCATAGACAAACCAGAAGCCTGTCTGGCCGGGGCCCAGGTGTCTGACCCGCACCCGATGGAAGTCTTTCGGTGGCATTCCCTTCCATAGTTTCGCTGCGGCTGGCGGGGCGCCCGGACATGGCGTGTTTGGCCAGGGCGCGCTATCGGGGCTGAACCCGTTCTCGAACCAGGCCAACTGGACCTGCTCGCAGGCCTCCTGGCCATCCTCCACCAGGGCCGCAAGCAGTCGCAACCGCCGCTCCAGCGACACCGGCTCCGCCAGTGCTCCAGCCTGGTCACACGCGGCCAAGAGCCGCCCCAGCGCCCCATCGTCGTCGGCCAAGGTGCGAGTGGCGGCGTGGAGCGCCGGAGGATTGTAGAAGCGGTCGAGGAATCGGGACAGCTTCTCGGCTTGGGCCAGTTCGTCCGGGGACATCGTCGAGGTCCGCAGGATCTCGTAGGGGGGCACGGGGGAGAAGACCAGGCCCTGCGCGGCTGCTTCGAGGCAGAGGCGCGTGCCGGGCAGGATCTTGAGTAGTTCAAGCTGGATCTGCGCTGGTCCCAGTGCGATCAGCCGTGCCGCATCTGCCACGACCCCGGCCAGGCTTTGGCCTGGCAACCCAGCCAGCAGGTCGGCATGGGTCTCGAAGGCCGCGCAGGACACCAGGAAGCGCAGGCCGGAGAGAACCCGTTCCGGGTCGCCCGTTCGCCCGACTCGAGCGAGTACGGTCGAGGACAGCGACTGCACCCCGGCCTCCACGTGCAGCTGCCCAGGTCGCGCTTGCGCCAACTCCTCGCGAATCGCGGGGGCGAGAAGCCCGGGGTGGATCTCCAGATGGAAACGCATCTCGGGGAGTTGTTCCCGGAAGAGCCTGAGCAGGGCTACGCAACGCGCCACTGGCAGGTTGAAGGTCCGGTCCAGCAGCCGGATCTCCCGCACGCCACGCTTGGCCAGCCCGGCCAGCTCCGCCGCCACGGTGGCCAGGGGTTTGGCTCGCGGCGGGTTGGGTTCCCCGCTGGCACAGAAGGCACAGCGCCCCACGCAGCCCCGCGTGGTCTCGTAGTGGAGGAACGGGCGGTCCACTGGCAGGAGGCTGGCAGCGGAATCGAGCTGGCTCCGAGCGAACCCCGCCCACTGAGGGGTTGTTCCATCATCCCGGTAGGTGCCTGCGGCATCCAGATGGCAGAGACCGGGGATTTGGGGCCACGAACGTGGATCATCCAGACTCTGCAGCCAGAGGCCGAAGGAGACTTCCCCCTCGCCTCGGAAGGCGGCGGCGATGGGATGCCTCGCCAGCAGCTCCCGATTGTCGCCAGAGCATTCGGGGCCGCCGACGGCGATCCGACAGGCCGGTAGCAGAGCATGGACGCGCGCAGCCACGTCGAGCACGGCGCCGCGGTTGAAGAGGTACAGCGTGCCGGCAACGATATCCGGGGCCGCCGCCGCAATTTTTCTCGCCCATTCGCCTGGTTTTCCCCCTACAGTGCCCCGGACCACGGTCCAGGATACGGCCACGCTTACGGGCATGGCTGCCGCCAGCAGAGCCGGCACGATGCTGGCGTGCACGTAGGAGCTGTTGATCTCCAGCCAGACGATCCGGAGAGGTTTGGGCGGCATTGGTTCCAGCGGGCGTGTCCCTTCTGTGTGGCGCTCTGGCCCTGGGAGATGTCGGGCCAGCACCCCGTCGTTGTGCCAGCCCGAAGTTCTCATCACTATCTACCACACCCCGTGCTGGACGCAAGCGCACGGGGCCCTTGATTCTGCGCGCGTTCGCTCCATAGTAGCCAACACTTCGCAGTGGAAAGGGCCTCCTGCCGGACGCATGTGTTCTGCGTGGATGGATCGCTCTTTGGCGCGGAATCGAGGCCAGGAGTTCCCAAACGTGTTGGCCGGCAATGTGCTGCCAGGCACCGGAAGGAAAGGCGTAAGGCGACCATGGCTCTACCTGCACGACTCAAGTGGTTTGCTCTGCCCATAGACTTGGTTTTCCTGCTCTGGGAGTGCCTGGTCTCCGTTTTTCGTCGGCTTCTTCCCCCGAAGCGGCGCCAGCGCAACCCCTACTGCGAACGCCTGGCCAGGGCTGCCAGGGACGGCGAACCCCTGCAGCTATGCCTGCGCGCCCGCAGCTTCACGCAGGTTGGCGTGTTCCGGTGTCTCTGTCCCTATTGCGACGCACCTGTAAACGGTCGCGCCTCCCATCGCCGCTGCATGGACCCCGAGCGTCAGTTTCCCCCCCTCGGTCGCTGGGTACGAGCCGTCTTGCTGAGCACGGGGGTGCTTGGCATGTCTGTGGTGGTGCTTGGGGCCATTGCCCTCCGGCTGACGGGCCATGACCCGCTCCGCACCGCCAAGAATGTCGTCCGGGAGATGCTGCCGCGACGCGGGCAACGGCCTCGTGCGAAGGCCGAATCGGGGGCCGCCAAGACTGGCGAAGCGTCCACCAAGCCGGCGCCGATTGTCCTTGGCCCAGGGGGAGTCGAGATTCCGGCCGATGCCCAGGTTCTGCTTGCCAAGGCCAGGAAGCTGGAAGAGAAGGGCGAGCTTCGGGAGGCCTACTTTCTCTGCAAGGATGCCCTGGCCCAGGTCGAGCCGAACGTTGACCTGCATCTGGCGATGGCCCGCGCGGCCCTTGGCGTCCGCGAACGCGAGGAAGCTCGGGACCAGCTGAAGATGGCCATCGAGCTTGATCCTCTCTGTTTCGAAGCCGTACTGGTGCTGGCCCGGATGTCCTTCGCCGAATTCGAGTACAACGAAGCGCTGAGCAAGGCTCGTATGGCTCTGGCGCTCGACGCCAAGCATGTCGAAGCCCGGGTGCTTGCCTGTCGTTGCCTGCGCGAGCTGGGGCAGGTCGAACAGGCGGAGGAAGAGGCCCGGAAGGCCTATAGGACCGCCCCGGGAGACACCAGTGTCGAGCTCGCCTTGGCCGCCATCCTGACCGATCGGCGATGTTGGCAGGAGGCGGAGGAACTGATCCGCGCCGTTCTTGGCCGGGAACCGGAGAACCTTGGCGCCTCCCTTGCGCTGGCCAGGCTGTTCCAAAGGCAGCAACGCATGCCGGAAGCCGACGAGGTGCTCAGAGGGTTGCGGGCGAAGCTGGCCAAGATGAAGGAAGCCCCAGCGGGGGTTGGCGTCTACGAGCGTCCGCCCAATCTGGAGGAGGCCCCGCGTCCAGTGGGTGGCCCCAGACTATGGGCCGTCAGCGAGCACGCGGACTACGCCCACCTGGCCGAGGCCATGGCTCGCTATGCGGAGAGCCAGGTGCTCAAGGGGGACACCGAGGGGGCGCTTGAGACCTATCGCCACGTGACCACCCGCTTCCCCACCCTCTACCATTGCCGGGGTCGGCTGGCCGGGCTGCTGCTGCGCGCAGGGCGGCCCGACGAAGCATACCGGTTGGCCACCAAGCTGGATCAGGATCACCCGCGAGATGTGGGGGCCAATATCGTGCTGGGCACCATTCTCTACAGTCGCGGGTTGCGAGCCCTGGCCGAGAAGCACTGCCAAATCGTGCTGGACAGTGGGGATCCTCGCTCCGCAGCAGTCTACGCGTTGTACGGTAAGCTGGCCCTGGCCGAGGGGGATGTGGACCGGGCCGTGCACCACTTCCAGAAGGCGGTCGAGCAGCAGCCGGTCGATCACGCCGCCCCCATCCTGCTCGCGAACTGCCTTGCCCATCGAGGCGAGCGGGCGGCAGCCGTGCAGACGCTCCGGGAAGCGATTGAGCGTGTGCCGGTCGCAGTCGCCGACCTCCACTTGGAGCTTGGGAAGCTCTACATGACCATGGGGAAGTTCGACGATGCACTGAAGCGCTATGAGGCCGCGAGTGCCATGCGCCCGGTCAACCCAGCTGCCCTCTCGAACCTGGGACTTCTGCTTCTGCGGAGAGGGGAGAAGGGAAGGGCCTTGGCGACGCTACGCGCCGCCCGCAAGCAGTTCCCCAGCAATCCGCTGATCGCTCATGCACTGGCGTATACCCAGAGCATGCAGGGCGACTTCACGGGTGCTGTGGAGAACCTCCGTTTCGCGGTGGAATGCCTCCCCATGGACCTTGATGTCCAGACCGATCTGGCCACGGCGCTCAACCAGGCAGGGAAGAAGGTGGAGGCAAAGCTCGTCCTGCAACGCATTCTCGGGACTGGGCGGGAGTTCCGCAGGCGAGAAGGAGCACAGAAGTTGCTTGCCTCGCTGACCCCGAAGGAGAAGTAGCGCCGCTCCCCGCATCGTCTGTCTGTCCGCTGTTGCCTATTTGGGGTGCGGGTGGGGTGCCGTCGGGACCGAGGGGTGACCAATCGGGCCACGCCGGGTTGCCCGGAGAACTGAGCAACCACTCGTCGCCACGTACAGGACGCGGGGATCGGCCGGATCCACCGCCAGCGCCTTGGGTCGCCAGAAGGGACAGGGAATGGGTTGCCACGTCCCGCCGCCATCCTCGCTGACATAAATCGCCGCGTTGTTGTAGCCCGCCGCGTAGATGCGCTCGGGACGGTGCGGATCGAAGATGACGCTGCTGCAATCGGCGGCGAGTATTCGCGCCCATGACTCCCCGCCATCCAGCGTCCGCCAGACCCCGCGGGGCTCCTGCGGGTTGGTCAGGGCCTCGGTAGAGGCGATGAGGATTGTGTCCGGAGTGCTCGGGTGAACGGCAAATCCCCAGATGTGGGGGATGGGCACACTCAGTAGATTCGTCCATGTCCTGCCGCCATCGGCACTGCGGTATACCGCGCCGCCGCCGTTCCGGCAGAGGGCGAAGAGAAACCGGCCGTCGGCCGTGAGATGCAGCCCCCACAGATCCAGGTGCTCCTTGGCGATCCCGGCGGTTCGGTTCTCCCAGGTACGCCCATGGTCGCTGCTCTCGAATACGCCCTGCCCGAACACAGCCGCCCAGAGCCGGCGGTTCGACACCGGAGACTCGGGGTCCAGCACCAGCCCGGACACCAGCCCCTTGGGGAGGCCCCCTACGTCTTCCTGCCAGGAATCCCATGACCAGCTGTCCCCGAAATCGTCGGTGCGGACAATCCCCCCCCAGTTGCGCCCCTTCTTGTATTGGCCTCGCTTGAGGGGGATGTCGTGGAAGGCGGACCCGCCCGCCCACACGCGCCCGGGGACTGCCGGATCCATGAGTATGGCATAGAAGTTGCCGCCGATGCGGGGCAAGGGGGGAGAGTGCCAAGTCTTGCCCCCATCCCGACTCGCGAACCCCCAGAAATCCATGGTGGAAAGGAACCGCACATTGGGTTGGGTGGGATGGATGTGGTAGCCGTTGACATTGAGAACCGGCGTCGTGCCCGTGCCCAGGAGCTCGCCCGCATCGCTCAGCCGGTGGCTTTGCGTCTCGCGCCAGGTCTTGCCCCCGTCGTCGGATCGGAAGTTTCGCGCCCAATCGGTCGCGCCCAGCACCTGCGGATCACGGTCGCAGGCCGCCACGCTGGCGATCCCGGACATGCTTCCCCAGCGGTCGGTGAGCCAGGTCCGCGTGGTGATGTTGCAGGCCTTCATGTCCGGATGCCGAAACAGGATGGCTCGCCAGGTCTCGCCACCATCGGTGGTGCGGTATAGCTGATGGTGCCCCGGCGCGTCCACCGGCACTTTGGCAGACCGGGGATACACGGAACTCAAGGCTACCACCGCCACCTCTGGCTGCCTGCGGCAGACGCGCAGATGCCTGATCTCAGCAGCCTGGCCCTGGGCTGGCTTCTGGGGGAAGCCGCGAGACCGGGCCGCACGCCAAGTCTGCCCGCCGTCACGCGAGACGTGAAGCACCGGCCGACCACCCACCGGGGCGGTCGCCACATAGGCGATGGACCCCGTCGCCCCGGCCCCGCCTGCCAGGGCTGTGACTGTGGCTTTGCTCCCCAATTCGCAGGGCTCCCAGATCTCGCCCAGATCCCCGCTCCGCAGGACCGCGTTCTTGGTGGCGACAAGCAGGCACCCCCCGCCTTCGCCAACGTGGAGTCCCCGAATCTCGGTCAGTTCGCCAAGCCCCTTCGCTCTCGACCACGACTCCCCGGCGTCCCTGGTCAGAAAGACGGCAGCCCTGTCGCGCTGGCGGTAGGCATTGTGCGCCATGGCCCCGACGTTTCCATGCACGGGGTCGAAGACGAGGAAGTGCGGTCCTCGGCTTGCCCTTGGCTCCCTGGTTTCGTCCCAGGATCCCGGGACAGACTCCCACGTCGACCCATCGTCCCGGCTCCGGAAGAAGCCCCGGTACTTGCTGAGGAAGATCAGTCCCGAACGGGTTGGATGGGTAAGAATCCGTCCCGCCGACCAATGGGTCGGAATCCCGCCGGGTCCAATCAGCTCCCACGACTCCCCAGCGTTGCGACTACGGAACATGGCCCCCATGTCGTTGGCCATGAACATGGTCTTCGGATCGCTCGGCGAGATCGCCTGGATCAGCGTCCGGCCGCCGCCGCCGGGGCCAACCTGCTGCCACGTCACCGACCCTCGATCACGGGGCGGGAGCCGGACGCAGGAGACCAAGAGCAGGACAGAAAGGACGCAGACGGGGATCGCCACGAAACGTCGAGTCGCTGGCAAGTTGCGCAGCATGGGCATTCCTGGGGTAGACGGACCGTGTGTTTCCTGCGGGACAGGCAAGCCCTCTCCCATCCCCCAGCTGTCTACGCGAAGTAGGTGCTGTACTTCTCCATCGCGTCGAACACGGCGCAGGCGTTGGCCAAGGGCGTGCCAGGATAGAGTCCGTAGGTGAGCATCAGTCCCCCCTCGGGGCTGCCTAGCGTCGAGACCTCGTAGCGGATGAGTTCATCGATCTCGGCTGGCGTGCCATG
>JABGQJ010000187.1 GCA_018648945.1 Victivallales bacterium | reverse complement strand
CCGCATGAAGCGTTTATCCGCAATATCACGGGTGGTGAGCTGCCGCTGGACCGCCGCATGATCACCCCCGTGGCCTTGGTGAAGAGCCCGCGCACGGTGATCGTCCATTCCACGTTCCCCACGCGCCTGAAGAAGCCCGCAGGCAAGGGAAAGCGCTGACGTGTTCTGTTGGTCGCCCTGCATGGCAAGGGGGCGGCGAGTTGCGCCAGGGCGAGTTGTCGCGTAGGGTTCCCTCAGCCGTTTGCTTAGTGCTCGTCTCGTTGCCAGGGGGCAGAACCATGCGCCATGTCCTATCGTCCCGCCGCCAGTTCCTCCGCGCTGCGACTTCGACTGCAGCACTGATGGCCTGTCCGCCCTTGCTTGCCGCCAGGAAGCGGCTACCCAACATTGTCTTGATTATGGCCGACGATCTGGGTTGGCGGGAGCTGGGCTGCTACGGGCAGAAACACATCCGCACGCCCCATATCGACCAACTGGCAGCAGAGGGCATGCGGTTCGAGCAGTTCTACGCGGGTGCCGCCGTCTGCGCCCCATCTCGCTGCATCCTGATGACTGGGAAGCATGGCGGCCACGCGTCCGTGCGCGATAACTACGAGGTCAAGAATCCGGCCAAGGGTATCTTCGGCGGTCAGTTCCCGCTACCGGCGGGCGAGACGACCATGGCCGAGGTCCTGCGGGCGAAGGGCTATGCCACTGGCTGCTTTGGCAAGTGGGGGTTGGGCGGCCCCGGCACCGAAGGTGGCCCGCTGAGCCAGGGGTTCGACACCTTCTACGGCTTCAACTGCCAGCGTCACGCGCACAACCTCTACCCGCGCTATCTCGTCCACGACCTCAAGAACGAGCCCTTGGCGGGCAACACGCGCGGAAGAACCGGCCAGACCTATGGTCCGCAACGCATTGCCGACGAGATGCTGGAGTTCGTGCGCAAGAGCGGAGACCGGCCCTTCTTCCTCTACTACCCCACCGTGATTCCTCATCTGGCCCTACAGGTTCCAGACGAGGAGATGAAGCCCTACCTTGATGCCTGGCAGGAGACGCCTTACAAGGGCCGTTCCTACCAGAAGCACGACACGCCCAAGGCCTGCTACGCGGCCATGATCACGTTCCTGGACAAGCAGATCGGTCGGCTGATGGCCACGCTTCGGAAGCAAGGCGTGGACCGCGACACCCTGGTCATCTTCACCTCCGACAATGGCACGACCCATCTGAAGGCGCAGGTGGACTACACGTTCTTCGAGAGCGTGGGGCCGCTGCGCGGGCTGAAGGGATCGCTCTACGAGGGCGGCATTCGCGTGCCCATGGTCGCGCGCTGGCCGGGGCGGATTCCCACCGGCTCCGTGACCAACCAGCTCGGCATTGGCTACGATTTTCTGGCGACCTTCGCGGAGATCGTGGGTGCGCCCTCTCCCGCAGGTTGCGACGGCGCGAGCTTGTTACCCACGCTTCTGGGGAAGCCACTCGCACAGACCCAACACCAGTACCTGTTCTGGGACTTCGCGGGTTACGGCGGCCAGCTGGCCGTCCGCATGGGCAAGTGGAAGGGGATCCGCCGGGGGATCCGCAAGAAGCCAGATGCGCCTCTGGAGCTGTACGATCTGGAGGCGGACATCGGCGAGAAGGAGGATGTCGCCGCCAGACATCCGAAGATCGCCGCCCAGATCGCGGAGATCATGCACACGGCCCGGACGGAGCCGACCATCGCGCGCTACCGATTCGGCGAATACGGGGGGTAGGTGGGGGAGGGGAGGAAGGGGGAGGGGCAGGATTCAGGATTCAGGAGGCAGGAGTGAGTGGGGAGTGGGGAGTGGGGGACGTCACCGGCCCCCGACTCCTCCCTCTTGAGTTCCTCCTCCTGAATTCTGACTCCTGACTCCTGAATTCTGTCCCTACTTCAGCCCGATGCGGCGGCGGGCGAACCAGTCGAGGCCGAGGAGGAGAACGAGGAGGCCGAGAAGCCACCAGGAGCGGGTCCAGTGGATGCGTTCGCGGTGCATGGGAACGCGGCTGCCAAGCTTCAGGTCGCGGAGGGAGTCGAGTTCGCTGGCGGGGAGGAACTGGCCGTTGGTGAGGCGGGCGACATCGCGGAGCACATCCTCGCGATAGGTGGTGTCGTCTGCTTCGATGCCGGTTTGGCGGGCGACGAAGTGGGCGCTCTTCTCAAAGCGGCCTTGGGGGAGGACGACGCGGTAGTCCACGCGGTACTCGCCGCTCTGCTCAGGGAAGGCCATGGCACTGTAGCGGCCGGGAGTGCCGGGGGTTGGCTCCAGTTGCACATCGCGCTGTCTGCCGTCGGGGGAGGTGAGGGTGGCGGCGACGCGGGCATCGGGGGCCGGGCGGAAGTCGTTGCCGAGGACGTCCACATCCAAGGGGACCGCGTCACCCAGACCTGCTTTTTGACCGGTGCAGGCGGCGTTGATCCGGGGCTTCCTGGTGGAACCAAGCCAGACGAGGAGGGCGTTCCAGAAGGCACTGTGGCGGCGTTCGCCCTGGTCGCCGGCCAGGCGCCAGCGCCAGGTGTTCTGGAGCCCGAGATAGGCGATGCGCCCACTGCCGTAGCGCTGGGCAGCGAGGGCAGCAAGACCGTTGCGCCCGACGAGGTCGGCGGCAGAGCGCCCGCCCTTCTTCAGTTCGCCGGCAAACCAGGCGGGATCGAGGGGGGGGACGGGAAGGCCGCCGGGCGTGCGCAGGGCGCCGCTGGGATCGCGGTCGAAGATGAATTCGAGGCTGGGCACGACGCGGTCGGCCGGAGAGGGGGTGGTGGCTACGGCTGGCAGCACGGGGAGGGCATCGAGGACGGTCTGGGGCAAGCCACTCAGCGAGCCGATACAGAGCAGGCCACCACCCCGGTGCTCGACAAAGCCAAGCAGGGCGGCGACCGCCTTCTCGTCCAGCGCCGGGATGACTCGCAGGTCGAGGAGGATCGCGTCGAAGCGGTTGAGGATATCCTGCTCGGCGGCGAAGCCCTCCACCTTGTCCTTGACGTCCTCGGGGAAGCCGGTGCGGTAGAAGGCGTTGTCGCCGGTCTGGATGGTGGCAGCAAGGGAGATCTGCTTGTGATCCTTGGCCAGAATGCTCAGGAACTTGTACTCCCAGTCGAGATGGGAGCCGAGGAAGAGGATGGCGAACGTATCGGGTTCGCGCACATCCAGGGCCACGTAATCCACATCGTTGTCCGAGCGCCCGTCACCGGGGACGGGGCGGACCCGCACGCGGCAGGTCTGGAAGCCGGAGCGCCAGGGGGTGAAGGAGAAGCGGATCGTGGTCGGCTCCTGGCCCGGCGGCAGTTGGACGGTCTGGAGTTGGGGCGTGCTGCTGCCATCGTCCAGTTCGACCGTAGCGGTGACCTCGTTCGGGAACAGGGAGCGGAGGTGGACGGGAATGCTGACCGGTTTGCCCTTGGTCCCGCGCAGGGCCTGCTGTGGTGCCTGGATCCGGACGTCGGAGATGGGCTGAGTGCGGCCGATCCCGATGCAGGTGATGGGGATGTCGCGGGACCGGTAGATCTTGCACACATCCGGCAATGGCCGGCCGTGGTTGGTGTGGCCATCGGTGAGCAGGACGACGGCGCCGAGGGGCACGCCTGCATTCTCCTCCAGAGCGGTGTAGAGCACGTCGCCAATCGCTGTCCTGCCCGGGAGAAGGCCTTGCTCACTCAGCCCGTCCGTGGCATCGAGCCTGGCCGGTCGGGCTTCCTCGCTGAATACCTGCGTACTGAGCCGGTATTCCTCCCCCAGGCGTTTGGCCAGAGAGTCCGGGGCATCGGTCAGGTTCTGGCGCACCACGCCGAAGCGTGGCTCGCCACGGACGTCCGCCGTGGCCATGCTCTGGGACGCGTCCGCAAGCACCAGGACGCGGAACCCTTCGGGGTCAGGGGTCTCGATCTCGCGGTAGGGGTTCAGAAGCATCAGGAGTAGAATGGTCAGCGCCCCGGTGCGCAGGCCGAGGAGACTCAACCGGTAGCGCGTGCGGACCACGCGCAGGCGGACCAGTGCCCAGACCAGGACCAGGCAGGCCAGAATCCACCAGAGGAGGGCGACGGGAAGTGGGATGGGGGTGTCGAAACGGATCATTTCTCGCGGCTCAGATCCTTGAAGTACTGCTCCACGAGACGGCGGTATTTCTCGGGCGGGTTGGCGGTTTCGCGACTCAGCCCAAGCTTCCGCTGGACCCCGGCATCGATCAGGTGCCCTTCCAGCACGCGCATGGCGGCCCGATACATGCCCAGGATTCGCCGCCCCTCGGCCATGGCATTCTCGCCGCCTTGGGGCATGGACATGTCATCGGCAATCTGCTGTAGGCTGTCCTCCTGCATCGCGGAGGCCAGGGCGTCCAGGCTCTGCGCGCCCTTCTGGGCTTGCTTGCGCAGTTGGCTCCGCGTTTCCTCGCTCTCGCCCTGCTGCATCGTCTTCTGGATGCCCTGGGCCTGTTTCTGGAGCTGGCGCATGGCCTCCAGCAGTTCTTCGCGGCTCATGGTGGGCAGGTTCTTGCCGGCCGCCGAGAGATCGCTGGAGAGCTTGCGTAATTCGTTGGTCGCCTCGGTTTGCTCGCGGCTGGCCTTGTCGAAGCGCCGGTAGAGGAGGGCGTTGGTGGCGCGCGCCATTTTGCGGCCCGTACCCGCATCGCGGGCGCTGCGCGCGGCTTCGGCCAGGGCGCGGGATGCTTTGGGGAAGGACTCCTCGAACTCCCCGGCCGTGCGCTCGATGGCCTGGCCGAGCTGGTCGTTCATCTCCTTCAGGGTGTTCTGCCTTTCCCGGGCGCCCTTCACCTGTTCGTCGCCTGGCTTCTCACCCTCGCCCATGCGGGCGCTGGCGTCGGCGGCTTGGCTTTCGGCGTTGGCCAGTTGCTGCGCGGCCTGGGCCAGCTGGTTGATCCGCTCAGCCGCTTGCTTGCGCTGGGCCTCTTCCAGGGAACGGGTGGCCGAGAGGAGCATGTGATGGGCGCGGGCGCCATGGGGGCGAGCAACCGGCAGATTGCGTCTGTCGAGCGCCTGGTTGCCCTTGGTCATTTCCCGTTCGGCGGCTTCCAGATCGCGACTGGCTTGGGCTGCATCCGGGATCTCGCTCAGCTCCTTGCGGATGCTGGCACTGCCGTCGCGGATGTCGTTCTGCTTGTCGCCCAGGGCTTTCGCCAGGGGTTGATCCAGGTCGTCGGGGGCGCGTTGCAGGTCGCGGTTCTGCCCGTCCTGGCGCTCGGCCAGGCGGCGGACGCGCTCCAGCGCTTCGCGGATCTTGGCCATGGCTTGGGCTTGCTGCGCGGCCTTGTCGCCATCCTGTTCCGGGGGTTTTTCCTTCTCCTTGTCGTCGTCTTTGCCTTTCTCCTTGCCCTTGCCTTTACCCTTGCTCTTCGCCGCATTCTTGAGCAGTTCGTTCTCGATGGCGACCAGAATGGCGAGAGCCCGTTGTTCGGGGCCCATGGCTTCCTCGACCAGTTTCTTCTCGACCAGTCCCGCCGCGCGCAGGATCTCGTGATCGACGGCCTCGAAGGCCTCCCTGATCTCGCTTGCGCCCTTGCCGCCGGCAGCTTTCAGGACCTCGTTCATCTTCTTGCTAGTCTCCACGGAGAGATCCTTCAGCCCACGGTACAGTTCCGCGCGCAGGGCGTCCTGTTCCGTGCCCCTGGCGTCGAGCTGGTCCCAACTGAGGCGGATGAGGCGTTTCAGCTCGGCAATCAGCGCGCTCAGGTCAACCTTCGCCTGCTCTCCCTTGCCTTCGCTCTCCTGCTTCTTCGCCTCTTCCAGGTCGGGTCGGATGGTGATGAAGAAGACGCGGCTTCGTGCTGCCTGCAGCTCGGGCTGGCGGTTGTCCCAGGCAATGAAGGCATAGGCAATCACGTCGCCGTCCTTCACTTTGAGCTTGGCGAGGTCCAGCTTCTCGCCGGTGGTGACTTCGGCCTCGGGCGGCAGCTTCGGGTCGGTCTTGTAGAGCACGGGGACATGGGTCTCTCTCCCCGAGATGGTGTACTTCAGCATCACACTTCTGACGCCGAAGTCATCGCTGGCCCTGGCTTCCAGGTACACCGTTTCGTCCTTGAGCACCTGGGTATCCCGGCGCGGCTCGACCGCCTCGACGACCGGTGGCAGATCGGGCTCTCCCCGGATCGTGGTCTCGGCACCCAGGGCGGTGAAGCCTTGGTCGGTGCGCAGACGCACGCGGAAGGTGAACGCTTCCTTGAGCGGGCGGGCGAAACGGAAGGTCCCGGGCTCGACGGTTTGCATGGGCAGTTGGTCACTGCCAGACAGCACCGTCGCGTGAACCCGGGGATCGGTCCTGATCTCCAGCTCGATGCGACTGCCATCGACCGCTGTGCAGTTCTTGAAGTCGTTGAATAGCAGGTCCTTTCGTCCCGTGTATGCGGGTTGCCGGACGCGTAGCGAAACGGCGTCGAACTGGGGGGGGACATATGCGCCCACCAGCTGCCACGGACTGCGCAACGACGGGGTCTGGATCCGGAAACGCGTCGTGCCGGTCAGGTCGTAGAGGGTGAAGTAGGCGCTGCCGTCGGGGGCGTGGTTCAGCGGGAAGCGGTGGTTCCCATCGGCATCTTCGTAGAGAATCTCGGCTTCGGGTTCCCAGCGGCTCACTGTCACCTCGATGCGGGCGTCCGTGTGCTCGGGAATCGGCGCGGTGGGGTAGTCGATGCGCAGACCGCTGCTGGTTCCCGCCAGCCAGTCACGCAAGTGGAACCGGGCTTTCCGGGCCACGCGGGAATTGCCCAGAATCCCCGTCGTCGCGGTGATCAGCAGGGAGAACACGAGGAGACGTCCCCAGCGTAGGGACCGCCGGAATATGCGGGGCAGTTCCAGGCGAGTCGTCTCCGCCCTCGCGCGATTCAGCAACGCTTCCTCCAGGGGGCCGAAGTCCTGCCGGCCAGAGGCCTCCAGTTCCACGGCGCAGACAAAGGAGTCGAGCAGCTCCGGGTGGGCCGCCTCGACGCCGAGGGCCAGGCTCACCACCGAGGGGGTTCTGAAGAGTGCCCGGAAGAGTTCCCGTAGACCGACCAGTATCGCGAGGACCGTGGCCCCGGCCAACACGGTCAGCGCGGTCTGCTCCTGAAGCACCGTCAGGCGCTCCAAGGCCGCCGCGATTGCGAGGGCGCCCGTGAAGAAGCCCAGGCCCGCCACGCATGCCCAGGCCAGCTGGTACCGACGGATCGTTCGGCGCACGCTGGCGAGCGAACCCACGAGCGGGCGGCTTGGCGACGCGGCAGATTGGCGGACGGGTTCGGGCATCTACTTCCCAGGGTCGTGGCAGCGATTGACCCCGCACACACGGGGCAGACCACTAATGTACTCTTGCCCGACGCGTTTGCACCGTGTCGCTTGACGACTGGTCGCAGTTGCCCGTGCACGTGGGGTGCAGTATGGTCGCCTTGGCATCCCACGCACGAAACGAGGACTCGTCACCATGGGCCGAATCAAACGAAGTGTGCATTGCGGGCTTCTGGGCGTGGCCTGGGCCGCGTTCTGCAGCCTGTCGCAGGCAGGAGATGGAATCGTGGATATTGCCGACCGAAACCAGGTGTTCATCGATGGCCGGTATGTGCAGGCCAGTCGCGGGGTCCGGGTGGTGGTTTGCCCGCCGCTGAAGACGAACGAAGTGTGCCTGCGGAAGGTGCCTTCGGCCTATTCGTCTCTGATCAAGCCGGATGGAGTCTTCCGTTACTACCAGGCGCTGACCAAGGACGGCGTCCATTGGCGGCGTGTCTCGGGCTATGCCCTGCCGGAGCCGGACGATATCCTGGGCATGCTCTTTGGCGGCCGGACCGTGTTCGTGGACCCCAAGGCGCCGGCCGACGAGCGCTACAAGATGTACGATGGGATGAAGAACCGCATCCAGGCGTCGAGCGATGGCTCGGACTGGCGGGTGTTGCACGAGAATGTGTTCCCTGCCAAGGCCTGTTACCCAAATGGCATGGACAGCCACAATGTCTGCTTCTACGATGCGGCCTTGGGCCAATACACCGCCTATGTGCGGGTGAACAAGGTCTATGAGTGCCCGCCGGGCAAGGTGCCCTACTTCGAGAAGATCGGGCGGCAACGGTACGGTGCTCCCAACCGGTATGCTCGCCGGGCCATTGGCCGGGCCGTGACCAACGACCTCTCCCGGTTTCCCATGCCCGAGGTGGTCTTGGCCCCGGACGAGCGCGATCCCACCTTCGATGGGGTCAAGGTGATGGATTTCTACATGCCGCAGGTGGTTCGCTACCCGCTGGCGCAGGACGCCTACTTCCTGCTCAACTGCCGGTACCGTTCCTACGAGGGTTGGTACCTGCCCGACGACATGTCCATCTACCCGACGACGACGGTGGGCATCTACAATATCGGCGTGGAGGACATGGAGTTGGATGCCTCGCGCGATGGAACGAAATGGCAGCGCTACGACCGCAAGCCATGGATTCGTCTGGGCAAGGACGGCAGCTTCGACTCCCGCACCATGTACATGACCCGGGGCATGCATGTGCAGGGCGACGAGATCTGGCTCTACTACGTGGGGCTGGACGATCCCCACACTGGCAACCGCGAAGCCCAGAAGCGGATGATCCTGAGTCGGGTCGTGCTGCGCCGCGACGGGTTCACCTGCGTCGAGGCAAACTACGATGGCGGGGAGTTCACCACGCCAGCTGTGCAGTTCAAGGGCAAAGGGCTCTTCCTCAACCTTGATACCTCGGGGATGGGGCTGATGCGCGTGGAACTGCAAGATGCTGACGGCAAACCCATTCCCGGCTTCACCATGGACGACTGCGACCGCATTCACACGGCCAACGTCACCAGCCGCCGCGTCACCTGGCGCGGCAAGGAGGATCTTGCAGGATTGTCCAGCCAGGCTGTCAAACTGCACTTTGAGCTGCAATTTGGGACTAGGCTATACTCGTTCCGGTTCGGGGACAAATAGCGATCCGTCGCTGCGAGGATTCAGCATGTCGATCGGCAAACTCATTCGCTACTCGTCTCTGGCGATCATCCTGATCGGCGGGGGCTGGCTCCTGCGCCCTCCCGAGGACGAACGCAGGAGCGGGACCGGCGGAGACGGGAAGACCACGCCCCTCCGGGACGCTCGTTTCGTACTGAAGGTCTCCCCCGGGGGATCCTACATGCCGGGGATGAAACCGTTTGGGATGGCGCTCACGTTGCGGGGGCTGAGTGATGTCGTGGCCGCCTTCGAGGCGCGCTTCCCTGACACCCGGATCGAAATCCTGAGTACGCCATCGGTGCGCGAGTACCTCGTCACCCAGCTCTCCAGTGGGCAGGCGCCAGACATCATCAACGTGAATGTGGAGGATGTCTGGACCGATGTGCAGAAGGGCTGGTACGTGCCCCTGGATCCCTTCCTGGAGGCGCCGAACCCCTTCGTGGTCGAGAAGGGCGATGCCTCGTTGCCGGGCAGTAAGGCATGGTGGGACATGTTCACCTACCAGGGCATCAGCCGGGGCAAGGCCGCGCCGGACAACAAGAACTACTGCCTGACCTACGACATGATCGAGACGGGCATCTACTACAACAAGAGTCTGTTCAGAGAGTGGGGCGTCGAGCCGCCCGAGACCTGGGAGCAGTTCATCCAGGTCCTCAAGCGCGCCAAACAGGCGGACAAGATTCCCTTGCTGATGGGGTTGTCGAACTTCAACGACTGGTGTACGGACCTCTTCTTCGATCAACTCTACCATGGCCTGTTGCCCGGCATTGATCTGGTTCAGGACCCCGTGCGTGAGAAGTACCTGGAAGGCTACCTGGACTGGGATGAGATCGCCTTCCTCTTCGAGAAGGGGTTCTTCCATCCCACCGACCCGCGCTACCGCGAGGTCTGGCGACTGATGCGCGATCTCAAGCAGTACACCAACCAGGACATGATGGGCACCGACCTGCTGCGGGAGTTCGTCACCGGCAACGCTGCTATGCTGTGGAGTGTGAGTGCCATCGGCTTCCGTCTGCAGGCTGACAAGGAGTTGGGGTTCGACTGGGGCGTGTTCTACCTCCCCCGTTTCACCAAGGCGACGACACCCTATGCCTCGGACACGGACATGTGCGTGATCGGTGGCTCGGGCACGCAGCTAGAGGTCACCTGTACGGCCATCGGCGATACCGATCCGGACCTGCCCATGGCCGAGCGCATGGAGAAGTCCGAGCGGCTCAAACGCGCTATCGCCTTCCTCCAATTCCTCTGCGTGCCGGAGAACTACGAGCAGGTCGTGAACGAGTATCCCTGCATGCTGCCGAACATCAAGGGCGTCCGGGCGTTGCCTGTCCTCAAGCCCTTTGAGGACATTCTGGCGCGGCGCTACACGACCACCAAATGGGTATTCACCTTCGACCTGCGCTTCAGCGAAATCCAGAGCCGGATGCTCGGACTCTATCTGGCCGATGGCGCGGACTTGGACGAGTATCTGCGCTGGCAAGAGGACAACATCCGGATTGCCACCACGAATCTCCAGCGCCGCAAACCGGTGGACATGGCCAAGCTGGAGAAGCTCTGGCAGGCCAAGGCAGCGACCCGGGCCAAGCTCACGGATCTGCCGCCTGAACCGAAGGAGGACAAGCGATGAACTGGCGCCTGCGTTCCACCTTCACCTGCTACACGGTCGTGCTGCCTTCCTTGGCATTGCTCTTCACGTTCGTCTATCTGCCCGTGTTCTGGGCATTCTCCAAGTCGCTCTATGAGTTCGAGGTGGGTGGCCCGGCCCGCTTTGTGGGCCTGGGCAACTACGTCGAGTACCTGTTCCGCGACCCAACCTGCTGGCCATCGTTGCTGAATATGTTGCTGCTGACCGCTTTCGCCGTGTGCATGCGGCTGAGTTTTCCGCTGGTGGTGGCGCGGCTGATCTACGCGCTCCCATCCGAGAAGACCCGCCACTTCTACCGGATCGTGTTTCTGATCCCCATCGTGGTGCCTGGCGTGGCGGTGCAGTTGATCTGGTTGGGGATTGTCTATGCGGACCGGGGCTTGCTGAACGAGCTACTGCGGACGATCGGTATGGGCGGGTTGGCCACGGGGTGGCTGAGCAACCCGAGCACGGCGCTGGTGGCGCTGGCCATGGTGGGCTTCCCCTTCATTGGTGGCTTCGAGGTGCTGGTCTACTACGCGGGATTCGCCAGCATCCCCGTCAGCGTCAACGAGGCGGCGACCCTCGAAGGGTGCACGGGCGTGCGCAAGTTCTTCCTGATCGACATCCCCATGGTCCTCAGCCAGATCAAACTGATCCTCATCCTCACCATCATCGGGGGGGTGCAGGCGTTCCAGAATGTCTTCATTCTCACCCGGGGAGGCCCCGGCTTCAAAACCAATGTGCCGGGCATGTGGATGTATCTGAATGCCTTCAGCTTCCAGCGCATGGGCTACGCCTGCGCCATCGGCGTGCTGCTGTTCCTGCTGATCCTGACCCTGACCGTGTTCAATCTGAAGTACTTCAAGTCCGCCGAGCAACTCCAGGGGAAAGCGTCGTGAGCGCAGGCAAACGGATCGCAATTCACGTGGTGCTCATCTCCTTCGCGGTGCTGACGCTACTGCCCTTCGCCTTCATGGTGAACAACGTGTTCCGCACGAACAGCGAGTTCTACCACTCCTTCTTCTCCCTGCCGCGCGCGGCCAAGGAGCTGGCGGCTCTGGGGCGGGACCGGGTCCTTGGGCGGACAGGCGAGGTGGAGATCAAGGACGCCGAGGGCGAACTCCTCGTCGTGTCGCGTGGGGCAGCCGCCGCCCATTGGTGGGAGCAGGCCACAAACGGCATCCGCCGTGCGTGGAAGGTGATCCGCCCGTACATGCTGAACAGTTTCGTGGTCTCGCTGATCACGGCTTTGGGGGTGGCGCTGATCGGCTCG
>JABGQJ010000186.1 GCA_018648945.1 Victivallales bacterium | reverse complement strand
ACCTGGCTTGTCGGCCAACCGGCCAACACCAGTTTTGGCGGCCTGAATCCACACTTCCTAGAGGACCCCGCCTATCCCTGGCATGAGTACTACTACGCCATGGTCATCAAGGCCGTTCGGTGGGCCGCCAACCGGGAACCGGCAGTGGCTCTATCGGCGGTTGGGGTGCAGCCCGGCGCGGTTCGGCTTTCCCTGTCCTCTTCCCTCGAAGCGGCGCACCACGCGAAGGTGGAGATCGTCATGCGCCACGAAAGTGGCCGCCAAATCGCCCGTTTCGTGCGCGAGACCACGGTGGCACCAGGATCGACGACAGTGGACCTGAAGACGGATTACGCCCCGATGGCCGGGCGCAATTTCGCGGACGTCCGCCTGCTCTCGGACGGGGCCGTGCTGGACTTTGGGGCCGGTGTTCTGACCCACTCCGGCCCGGGCATCGCCGGGATCGCCACGCCCGAACGGGTTCTGGAAAGCGGGGAAGTGCTAACCGCAACGGTCACGTTGCGCGGCGACATCCAGGGATGCGCGATCCGAGCGGAACTGGTTGACAACCTGGGGCGTCGGCAGGCGCAGACGGAAACGGAAGCGGCCCCACATACGAAACTCACCATGCCCCTGACCCACCTGTATGCACACGCGGCCTACCTCAATGTCCAGCTAGTTAGGGATGGGCGCGCCCTGGATCAGGACCGGGCGGAGATCCTGCTCGCCCCGATGAGCCTGACTGACCGGGCGTGGGACCAGTACCGGGTGATGCTGGCCTGGGATCGTCGCAGCACGCGGTCCTTCCCGTATTACCTGCACGGCATGCGGGCCAGGGCATTGCGCGAATTCGGCGTCAACGCCCAGATGCAGACGGGCGTACCCGTCTGGTGGGGGCTGGACCAGGAGCAGAAGTACTACCTGTCCTACCGGCAGAACTTCCCGCTCGTGATGGAGTCGATGGCACGCTTCAACAGCAAGCAGGTCCCTGGCTTCCCATACCGCCCCTACGACTACCGCTGGGGCAAGGATGCCTTCTTCAAGGCCCGGGAAGGCTACAACGAAACCCATGACAAGAAGTTCCTCAAGCGCAATCCCGTTCTGGAAGACCCAGTGTACCGCGCCGCCTTCAAGGAAGCGATGAGAGCGCATATGCAGAGCAACCTCCTGGCCTGGCACCCCATCGGCTACGACATCGGCGACGAGAGCTCCTACACCTACTTCCGCAACGCATTCGACTTCGACTTCTCCGACATTTCCCTGGCCGAGTTCCGCAAATGGCTGCAAGCCGACGTCTATGCGGACCTTGCGGCGCTGAATCGCGAATGGGAGACGGACTTTGCCAACTGGGCCGATGTGCTCCCGCTGACCGCCGACGAGGCGCGTGAGAGCGGGAAGTGGTCCTCGTGGTCGGACCACCGCACCTACAACGAGGTCGCGTTCGCGGACTTCGTTGGTTTCATCGGCAAGAGCATCAAGGAACTCGATGCCGGGGCGGAGATCGCGATCAGCGGCACCCAGCTGCCCGGTGCCTACGGGGGCTGGGACTACACCCGGCTGATGGAGCATTTCGACAGCATTTCGGCCTACACAAGCGGCGGCCTGCCCGATATATACCGCTCCTACAGCAAGCGCACCCCGCTGATGGCGTGGTGGGGGTACAGCTCGTCGGAGAACGATCTCAGCGCCATGCTCTGGCGATGCATCTTCAGTGGCCATTTCGGGGTGGCGGTCTACAACGAGGACGTGATTCTGAATCCCGACCTCACCCTGACCGAGCGCGGTCGGTGGATGAAGAGGATCCTGGATCCGGTTCTGGCCGGTGCGGGGGCTCTGGTCTGGCAGGCAGAAGGCCTGCGGCCTCTCGTTGCCGTACACTACTCCCAACGCAGCCACCACGCGGCCTGGATTGCCGGGAGTGACGGGGTCATGAAACAGAACCGCGAAGGCTGGATCGCGCTGCTCAACGAGCTCGGCGTCGGGTTCGTCTTCGTCGGCTCCCGCGAGATCGAGGCTGGCGCCCTGGAGAGCCGGGGCTTCAAGGCCTTCATCCTGCCCTGGTCGCAGGCAGTGAGCGATCGTGAGTCGGCGGCCCTGCACGCCTTCGCGAAGGGCGGCGGGTACGTCGTTGCCGACCAGGATGCGGGCATCATGAACGGCCATTGCCGCACGCTCGAGACGAATCGGCTTGGGAGCCTTCTCAGCGGCAAGCAGGGCGTGCGCATGGGCGCCCTTATGGACGGCTACACCCCGGGCAGCGGGAAGAACCCGATGAAGAGCAAGCTCTCTGCGGTCTTCCGGAAGGCGAGCATCAGACGGCCCTTCGATGTTCTGACCAGCAAGGGCGACGCCTACCCCTGCTATCCATTCCGTCTCGGGGAGCGAGGGCTGTTGGCCGGGATCCTCGGCCAGAAGCCCGAAATGGTCAGTTGGGAGGTCGAACCCGGCATGCACTGCTACGACGTACTCGCCGGCAAGGCCTGTCCGGACGGCAAGGTGCAAGTCCGGGCCTTCCAGCCGCAGCTTCTCGTGCAGTTGCCCTACGAGATCAAAGGGATCACGGCCGACTGCACCGTCGGAGGCGGGAAGATCACGGTTGATGGCACAGTCGCGACCACGGCAGATGCGGGGACTCATGTCCTGCGCTTTGACGTGTTCGACGGCGCAACCCTCCGCCGAGAATACTCCAGAGTTGTCCACGCGCCTACTGGCAGAGCTAGTTGGGCATTCTACCCGTCCCTGGATGAGCACGGCCGCGAATGGACGGTGAGGATTACGGATGTGATGTCGGGGCTCCGGGCACGGGTGAACGTGACGCTGAACTGAGAGCTTCCCATGAAGATGGCACCGCTAGTCGCATTGCTGATTCTTGCCGGAAGCCCACCCGGCCTCTGCGGGGAGGGCGTCCGGATCATCTGCGCAGAGAGCTTCGAGACCGGAGAGAAGTTCACCGGGAGGGACCTTGGCTATCGCACGCAGGCCGTCCTGAATGGCGAGAGGGTGGCGCCTCTGTTCAGCATTTTGGGCTGGGAGTCCGGCAGCAGGAAGAAGCTCCCCCTGCGCCTCGACGAGACCAGAGCCTATCCAGGAAACGGCAGCAAGTCCCTCACCTTTGGCCCGTCGGCCCAGAGGGAGATCGTGATCTACTTCGACGGCTGCCGCAAGCCCGGCGAGAAGGGTCTGAAATCGGCGCCAGGCCTCCATGTGGCGTTCTGCGTATTCCCCGGCATCGGTTCGGGAGGCTATACCTTGTCTTGCTGGAACCTCTCGGAGACGGAGCCCATGAGGCGCTGGAAGAAGTACCCCCTGAAGCTCGTACATGGCGAGTGGAACGTGGTCCATCTGAAGCTCCACGGCCCGAGCCGGTACAAGACGGGCGACGTTCTCGGCGGCGTGAATCTCAACAATGCAGGGAGCGGCGGGCGCCAGTTCTGGATCGACGGCTTTGTGCTGTGGGAGGGGAGGGACACCGTGCCGCCGACATCGCCGGGAGACATCTCCGCACGGCAGAACAAGGGCTCGGCCTTGGTCCGCTGGGCGGCGGCCGAGGATGACATCCTCGTCAAGACCTACCGCGTGTACCGGGGCACGGTCCCCGACTTCCCGGCCAACGGGAAGACTCTCGTCGGCGAGACCAACCGCCTCTACCTGTCGGACACATCGCTGATGAGGGAGGATGGGAACTACTACAAAGTCCGCGCGGTTGACGTCAGCGGCAATCTCTCCCCGCCACCCGCGCGGGGGTGCCGGGCGAAGTGAGTTCGGAGCACTGGAGGCCTTGCGCCGCAGGCACTGACCAAGCATGTTTCCCCCTGCATCTCTCATGGAAGCAATGGAGCTCGCGAACATGACATCCAGAGCACTTCTGACGATCCTGGGCATGGCCGCGTTGTCGGCGTCGGCTTGGCAGGAGGATTTTGCCAAAGGCGCTGGCAAGGCCACCCCATATTACACTAAGGGAGAACGGTCGGTCGTGACCGTCGCCGACGGGTATCTCAAGGTTGTGTTGCCGGGGAAACGACCCCTGGAGGGAGTGCGTCTGATGGCCACGGGCCTGACCGGAGGACGCTTGAGCACGGTGACGGCGCGGGTGCGGGGCAAGGGCGAGGCCTGGCTGTGCCTGAACGATGGCAGGACCTGGCTCTATGCGCCGAAGACCGTCTCCTTGACAGGGGTCTGGCAGGAGATCTCTCTTCAGCGTGTCATCCGTCGGGAAACGAAGACGCTGAGCGTCAACTTCCTGGCCAAGACCGTGCAGACTGGGGCGGTCTTCGAGATCGACGACGTAACCGTTGAGCAAGGTGCCCTGCCCGCCCTGGGCGACGCCTCCGTACCGCCCGTGCGGATGGAGGCAGAGGCCTTCGCCATGCGCCCGAAGGAAGTCATGGAGCACGAGGGGGCCAAGTCGATTGGCGGCACGTCCTACACCCGTTGCCAGAATCTGCCCGTGCCGCGCACCAGCCGTCTGGTCGTCGTGCGCGCCAGGGTCTACGCTGCTGGCGCGACGGACCGTTTTCGGCTGTGTACGGTGGTGGATGGCGTGACTCAAGTCCTCTTCGAAGCCAAAGCGCCAGAGACTGGGCGCTGGCTCTGGTTGCGCTTCCCTCCCATTGCTTTTGGCGAGACCGCTGGCACGTTGGCCATGGATGTGATCCGCAAGGAACGGAATGGGCAGACGGTTGCCATCGACGCGATCGTGCTCTGCAGCGAGGACCGGGCCGAGGACGATCCCGAGGCGGCCCAACCCCTTCTGCCCGACGCCCCGACCGTCCAGGTGGGACGGTGTGCCCAGCCGCCCGCCCTCGATGGCAAGCCCGACGATGCCTGTTGGCGCGAGGCCATCGTCTGCACCGACTTCCTGCGCGTGCGGTCGCGGGATCGGGCGGAGCAGAACACCAGCGTTCGTTTCTGCTACGACGACACCCGCCTCTACGCGCTGTTCGAGTGCGAGGAGTCCATCCTCGGCGTGGCCCAACAGCGACGGCATGAGTTCCGGGCGAGCGAGAAAACGCGGGATGGGCGCGTCTACAAGGACTCGGCGTGCCTTCTGCTGCTGGATCCTGCCGGAGATGGCAAGCAGCTGTACGAGGTCGGGGTCAACGGCCTTGGCACCGTCCTGGACGCTCTCTGCGAGGCCCCCTCCTACTGGACCAGTCGCGACCTGGGGTGGACGGCCGATGTGAAGACGGGCGTGCAGACTGGCGACGGCACGTGGTCGGTGGAACTATCCATTCCGTTCGAGGCGCTGGGGACGGCCGCTCCCAAGCCCGGCACGTCCTGGCAGGTGGTGCCGGGCCGGATCGCAGCCGCCCGCAAAGAGTCCTCCAGTTGGAGCGCGTCCGATGTCGGATTCCACGCGCCGGGCCAGATGGGGCGGCTTGTGTTCACCGATGTGGTTCCGGGTCTCGCTCTTCGCACTCCCGCTCGCTGGCAGTCGGGTGGCAATGCAGTGACCGCAGAGGTCATGACAGCCAAGAAGCGTCCGGCGGGGTTCCTTGCGGCGACGACTCTTGACTTCGGCAAGGCCATTGCCAACCACTGGCTTCCGGTGCCAGGAGCAGCTGCCACCCACACGGTCACAGTTCCGGTGAGTCGCGAGGGCGCCCTCCAGCTACGCCAGGGCATGCTTGATGCAGCGACGCTCGCGCCTCTCTATGTGCGACCCGGTGTGCAACGGGCGGTCCGGAGTTGCAGCGCCACACTGACTTTGACGTGCGCCGGCGCCTACGAAGTGTTCCTCAATGGCGAGAGCCTGGCGCGCGGGAAGGACGCCACCGCCTCGGCCGTGAAACTGCCGTTGGCGCAGGGAGCCAACACCATCGCTCTGCGCGTGGCGCAAGGCCTCGCCTACGCGAACCTCGCGTGCCCGGGCATGCCGGCGGGCAAGGTGGCCTGGAAGGTCACTCCCAAACCGGACGAGAAGAGCGTTCTTCCGGCGGCGAACGACAGTGCCTGGGCGACGGCGACGCCCGGCGGAGACGGTCGCATCGGGCTCGCGGGCCAGCCGGTGGTGCTGCGCCATACGCTGGTCTGGGAATCGACCCGCCCGTGGCCCGCCGCCAAGCCAGCCCTCTACCTGGCGCGAGGGATTCCCCAGCAGTTCATTGCCGTCTTCGATACCGAACGGCGCGTGTTGCGGGACTGGACGCTCTATTTGGCGGTGCCACCCAGCTTCCGCGTGCTTGGCTCCACCGGCTACTACGCGAAAACCCGGGAGGATTACCCCAGCTTCCCCAGCGAATACGTCGGGACCACCACCTTGGACGGGAAGAAGTATCGCCTGACCAAGATCACTGCCAGCGCGCCGTTGCGGCGAGGCAGCCATGCCATCTTCACCATCTGCAACGTGCTTGTCGAAGCCACGGCTGAGGCCAAACTCGACCAGCCCCACCAGTTCATCTATTGGGCGGAGGCCAATGGCGGCGCTTGGGCGGAGATCCCCCAGGTTGTGCCGGTGCAAGTGCTGCCCGAACTCAGGGGCAAGCAACCCAAGAAGCTCGTCTGGCAGCTCTGGGGCTCCTTCTTTGGCCCCATGGACGACGAGACGGTGAAGGAGGACTACCTGCGCCTCGCCCAAGCCGCCGGGTTCAACGACTTGGTCACGGGCGACCGCTGGACCAGTGACCACGCCCCCAAATACGGCATTCGCAATACCAAGGGCGTCCGCTTCGTGTCCTGGTCCATCGACCTCAAGGACTTCCTGGAGGCCCGCCCCGACTGGCAGCTCCTCGGCAGCAATGGCGGGCGCAGCACCCAGTACATGTGTACAACGCAACTACTCCAGGACTCCGGCTGGGAACCGGTCCACTCGTGCTTCGCCAAGATGATCGAGGAGTCCAAGCCCGACACCCTCGACTACGACTTCGAGTACGCCCCCTTTGCCGGCCCCCATTCCTGCTACTGCAATGCCTGCCTGGCCGCGTTCCGCAGCTATGCCAAGCTGCCTGGGAATGCGGAGTTGACCCCGAAGACAATCAAGACAGCGCACCGGGCGCAATGGGTGACTTTCATGGCCGACCGCGTGGCCCAGGTCTTCCGGCGGATGCGCGTGAGTATCGACGAGATCTCGCCCGGCTGCGAGTTCAGTGTCTACAGCGGCTACCACGGTCCTGGCAACATGGAGCAGTACGGCGTCGATTGGGCCCGGATCGGCGAGCTCAAGAGCTGCCACCGTGCCGCCTGCGGCTACGGTCGCCCTGCCGAACGGGTCCGGGATACGGTGACCGCACTCAAGGGCATCCCCCTGGTCTGCGGCGAGTTGCTGAACCCCTACAACACCCAGGTGGACGAGGCCGTGATCCCGCTCACCGTGGGCCGTCTTCTGCGGCGCAGTCTGGATGCCACCGGCGGCGTCTTGGTCTACGACCGGCTGCCCATGGACGGGCGCTGCTGGCAAGCCGTGGGCGAGACCACCCGCCTGGTCGCAACCCATGAGGAGCTGTTCCTCAAGGGCACGCGAAGCACGCTTCCCGGCCAGCCCGAGGACAGCGTCACCATGCTGACCCATGGCGACCAGGCCCTGCTTTGCGTCCTCAATGCAGTATTCCAGAAGCGTACCTTCCGGCTGAAGGCACCCTTTGCCGCGCGCGAGTTCTATACCGGGGCTGCGGTCAAGGCTGGCCAGACGCTGAACGTGGTCCTCTCCCCCGGTCAGGCTGCGGTGTACGTCAAGACCCCGTAACCGGCCACTTGCCCTGCAGTTGGCACAAGGCGGGGTAGAGCGAGCGGTAGAGCGCGAACTGCTCTTCGTAGTGGGCGGCCATCTTGGGCTGGGGCTCGGTCACCTGCACGGGGCGCACCCATTTGGCACTGATCTCGGGCAAGGCTGCCCCGGTTGCCGCTGCGCAGGCGAGCATGGCGACCCCCAGACAGCCCGCCTCGGTGACGGCCACGCTGGTGATCGGGCGATTCAGCACGTTGGCCCGGATCTGGACCAGTTCGGCGCGCCGGGCGCTGCCGCCGGTGGCCACGAATTCGTCGATCTGCACCCCCGACTCCGCCAGCATCGCCACGTTCAGCTTCATCTCGAAGGCGACCCCCTCCTGCAGTCCCTTGAGGAACTGGCCACGGGTGGTTTCCAGGGTCATGCCAAGGACCGCGCTGGTGGGGGCGGGATCGAAATGGGGGGTGCCGGTGGGGGTGAAGTGGGGCAGGACGGTCAGGCCGCTCGGCCCGTCCGGCATACTGGCCACGATCATGTCGTAGGCATTGCCGTCCGTCTCGTCGGCGATGCGCTGCTCCTCGCCCGCCCAGACGTCGTGGTACCAGCGCAGGAGGTTGGACCCGGTAAGGGAGAAGGCCACGGTCGTGTACATGCCCGCAATGGTGAAATCATAGGTGCAGAGATTGCCCGCGAACAGTTCGTCGCTGAAGGCGGGTTCGGCGAAGGCTGGGCAAATGCACTCCACCGAGCCCATGCCATACATGGCCCGCCCTGGTGCGATCGCCCCCGCGCCCAAGGCGCCGCAAGGCTGATCGTGTCCACCCGCCACCACGATGGCACCCGGCGCGAAACCAAGCTCAGCCGTGACCTTGCCCGGAAGTTCGCCCACGATGCCACCGGCAGGGAGCGGCCGGGCAAGGCGGTCGGGGCTGAGCCCCATGGCTCCCAGGATTTCCGGACTCCATTCGTGCGTGCGCACATCAAACAGCATGGTGCGCCCGGCCAAGGGATGGCTGATTGCCGGTTCCAGGCCCAGCCGCCGATGCAGCAGCTCCTCGAAACAATGGAACGCCGCCGCTTTCTCCCAGACTTCGGGCAGGTTTGCCTGGGTCCAGAGCAGTTTGGGCAAGGTGAACATGGGATGGCAGGTGTGCCCCGTGATCTCGTAGAGTCGCCGTGCCCCGAAGGCCGCGCTCCACTCCGCGCCGATCTCGGTCGCCCGCGTGTCGAAGGACACCATGGCGTTGGTCAGGAATTCGCCGCCCGGGCACACCGCCGTGAACGCCTCTCCCTGGCTCGATACGCCCAAGCCCCGCACCGGGTCGCGCAGCCTACATGCCTGCCCGGCCTCAGCCAGCACCTCGTAGCATGCCTCCATCACCGCGCCCGAGTCCAACTCCGCCCAGCCTTCGCGCGGCGTCAGCGTGCCGTAGGAGCGGTGCGCCTCGGCCAGTACATTGCCTTGTTCGTCGAAGGCCACGGCCTTGCAGCCACTCGTGCCGATATCGATGCCCATCCAGCTCATGGCAGGACTCCTCGGGGTTGACCAGAAATGAACGCCCTGAACTCAACCCCCAAAGGCCCGTTCTGTCAAGTGGGAGGGGTGAATGGGGGAGGGAGAAGTCAGGATTCAGGATTCAGGATTCAGAATGGGGAGGGGAGCATGGACGGAATGGACTTGCCTGCGGCCATGGACGAAATGGACGATGGACAAGATGGGCGGCGCGATGGTGCGACCAGCTTGGCTGTCCATCGTCCATAGGCTGTCCATGTTGTCCATTGGTTTCGGGGGGGGACGGCCGTTCAGTCCAGGACCACGGTGAGGATGCCCAGGCCCAGCGGCTCGTCACTGCGCCCGCCGGGCATCGGGGGCACCGTGAACCGATGCTCCAAAGAGCCGATGGCCTTCCCCATTCCCCCCAGGACCGCCGGGCCGCACAAGGCTACCGCCAGGGCGTAGTCTCCTGCCGGGACGTCGTTGATTCGGAAGGAGCCATCGGCCTGCATGACCCCCACAAATGTGAGCCTGACCTTCCGCGCTGTCATCGCCCGGCGCACGGCCTTCTTCAGGGTCGTCTTCACGACGGGGCCAGACAGCTGCCATGCCGCCTTGACGGCAGCGCCTGCGGGCAGGGCCAGTTTCCCGATGAGGGGCAGGCCCGTGCCGCCGATCGTCACGCGGGCGGTTCCGCCCGCCAGGAGAGTGTATCTCTCCCCGTGGCTCATCGGCCAGTTCGACCCAGTCCTCAGGCGGGGCCCCACCGTTCCCTTTCCGGGAGGCACCATATCGATGGTGAAGCGCCCCTGTTCATCCGTGTTCCCTCTCAACTCGTGGAAGATGTATGGGAAGCGGAGTGGCTTCCCCGGCACATACCACCGAAGCGATCGGGAAACGCTGATCTGGCATCCCCCCACCGGCTTGGTGCCGATGTGGTATGTGCCCTCGATTCGCGTCCACTTTTCCAGGTGCAGATCGTGGCTCCCCTCGTAGAGGGCAGGGGTGGTTTCCGTGTAGCCCAGACGGTGGCGGGCCACGAGCAACCAGTTCCCCTTCACTGCCGAGAACCGGTACCCACCATCTGCCCTGGTCTCAAGGGATTGGCACGGGGTATGTCCTCCCTCTCCAAGACGTCCGAGCTGCAGGTACCCCTCCTGAGGTACTAGGTACACCTCTGCTCCCTCGGCAGGGCCGCCGTCTGGAAGGCGGATCGTGCCGGAGATCTCGGCAGCTTCCTGCAAGCGAAAGTCGAACGTACGCGAGCCCTCCGTAGGGAGGAACTGGGGGGAGACCCCGGGCAGGTAGCCCGGGACCACGTCCAGAGCGATCACGGTCGGCGCGAATCCGCCCGCCTCGACGGTCAGCACCACCTTTCCCAGTTGCCGACGGGTGAAGGCGAAGCGCCCATCTGGGTCTATCTTCACAGAGGCATGGCCCTCGAAGTGTCGCCCGTGGCCCTGCGTCACTGCGGCTCCCGCCACGGGCTCACCTTCGGGGTTGAGCACGGCACCGTGCAGCGCCATGCCGCGGCTCATGATCAGGACCGCCGTGCCTTGGCGCATTTTCCCGACCGGGGGTGGGCGAACGGATTCGGGAAGATAGTCGGGATGCCAAAGGTGGACGGATAGGTGGACCCCCTCCGCAGGCAGCGGGGCTGTGCGCCAGCGGCCAGCCGGGTCGGTCTGCGATGTGACCCGCCAGGTGTAGTCGCCGATCTGGGGGGGCTTTGTGTAGGCCCCAATCTGGACCTGCGCATTGGCGATGGGCTGGCCCTTCTCGTCCCGGACCGTCCCGCCGTGGCGAGTGCCGCGCAACAGGACCACGATGGGTTGGAAGCCCCCTTTCTTGTCCGGTTCGAGATCGACTGTGGCCCTGCCTTCCTTTGCTACCCGCAGTGTATGTTCGTCCCGGGGGTTGTTCGCCGCCCGCAGCGTGACCTTGCCTGCGGCATCGGTCGTGGCTGTGCGCGAGAAATTGAGGCGTTCGACATCCACGGTCACCGTGGCCCCAGGCACTCCCTGGCCTTTCGCATCCACGACCTGGAGGGAGAACTCCGGCTCGTCTCGCTTAGCCAACAGCGGCAGATCGTGGTCCGATTCGAAGCGCAGTCCAAGCAGCTCGAACACTGCCGGCTCGGGGCCTCGGCAATGGGGTGTGATCTGCAAGGAGTTGAACGCCCCCCGGGCACCCAGCTCGCGCAGGTCCACGAGCAGTTGGTGCAGCTCGCCGTCGGGGACCAAGTCCTGGTTCAGGGCCACGTCAACACATTCTCCCTCGCCCGTCCCGAGACTGAGAACCGGGCGGGCGCTGGGTAGAATCCCGGTTGCCCGGTAGGTCACCGTGGCGATGGGATAGCGTTCTGGGTCGAAGGGAATGTGGAGGGTGTGCTGCCACCAAGAGGGCTTGTCGCCTTCCCTCAACACGATCCGCGCGTGCCCCTTTGGCTGATCCAGTCCCGCGATGTGTGTGAACGGGTTCGGGTCCGTCCGCCCCCAGAGCTCGGCGGGATCAAGCACCACCGCATCCTCCGGCGGAATCGCCACCAGGACGGCCCGGTCCAGCTGAATCTGGGCCAGCCCAGTCTGCGCCACCACCAATGCCCCAAGCGCGATCCATGCAGACTTCCTCATCCGTATTCCTCCAGGGCACTGATACGCCAGCGACCGCTCTGCGGGTCCACGTTGCGAACAGTAGCACGTGAGCGCTTCTGCTGTAACGAGTGGCACCGTTGTCAGGG
>JABGQJ010000185.1 GCA_018648945.1 Victivallales bacterium | reverse complement strand
CAAGGCACCGGCCAATGCTGCCGTGCAGTCGCCATCAGCGCCGACGCCGGCGAGTCATGGGGCCCAGTCACCTGGGACCGGGCACTCAACGAGTGTCCCTGCCAAGCCAGCTTCGTGCGCTACAGCCATGCGGACCAGGAAAACGGGAGCCGGATCCTGTTTGCCAACCCGGACAACACCGGGGCGAGCTACGGCGCGCAGGAACGGACGAAGATGACCGTCCGCATCAGCTTCGACGAAGCCCAGACCTGGCCAGTCAAGAAGCTGATCCACGCCGGACCGTCTTCCTACTCCGGGCTTGTGCGCCTCAAGGATGGCGACGTGGGACTGGTGTTTGAGGGCGGTGAAACACACCGGCGGGAGTGGATTCGGTTCTACCGCCTGCCACTCGCTTGGCTTGTCGAGGAAGCTGACTAGCAGGGAGCGGGTCCATCTGCTCCCGGCCATGCACTGGTGCGCCTCAGAGATGCGGGGGGGACGCCCGGCTACGTAGGAATCGGCGGTCGCCGGCGCGCCCAGACCATGCGAACGCACAGAAACTGCCATTCTCCCATGCCGCTCTACTCCGCCAGAATTCCGCTAGCGAATTTGGCGTAAATCCCGCGCAGATCCCTGCTGTATGCTTCCAGAATCCGGCGGCCAAGCCCGTTGCGGTCGCCGCAGCGGTAGAGTGCGCGGGCCAGCAGAATCTCCTTCAGCGTCTGGTTGCGAATCGACTTCATGCCGGCGGTGCGGTCCGCGTAGTCATACACATCCTTCTTGTCCGTCAAGGCGAAGCCGGAGACCTGATCCCGGTTCAGCAAATTGTACAGCACCGGGGAAAACCGTGCGTCGCGCAGTTCGTTGCAGGCCATCGTGATCGCGAGGAAGTGTGAGAAATCGCTTCCCTCGCTCAACTGCTCCGCCTTGCGGATGACCGCTGCCACGGATTTCGCATTCCCCGCCATGCCCAGTGCGATGATGCGGCTGTCCAGTCGACTGACGGTCGCGCCAAACTGCCCGCCCACCGTCCAGTTCCAGCCGGCATCCCACGGCGAAGCGTTCACATGCTCGATGAGTAGATCCACACCGCAATCCTCGCCGAACATGGCGAGCAGATGGGCATGGACCAGGCGGAGTTCCGGCGACACTCCCTTGCGCTCAAACGCAATCCGCAACAGGGAGGCGCTCCGGGCCGGATCGCAGAAAAGGACCTCGGCGCCGTGATAGTCGGAATCCAAGCGCTCGACCGCCTTGGCAAGCCGACTGACCGGCACTGGGAAATTGCCCGCCAAGGCGCAATCGGGAGGAAGCGCCCCGATACGGATCATCTCCCGCTGCACCTCGCGGATGTCGATCTCGGCGGGGAGGACCTTCCGCCGGCAGGCCTGTGCGGCGGCCAGCCCGGCAGCATAGCCGTTGTTCTGGACATCCGCCTGCATCCGCAGCACCGGCAGGGCATCGCGATGGGCGCTGATCCCGATACCGGTAACAATGATGCCCTCAATGCCCATCGGCAGCATGCAGCGGTAGGGAACGTCTGCATGAACCCGCTTTCCGTGCGGCGGCCACACCACCATGAACATCGGATGGGTGGTGTACCCGTGCGTGTCGAAATTGCTGTAGGCTCGCGACACCGTGTCGGGATAGGATCGCCCATTGAAAATATCCACCGGACTGATCACCATGCGCCCTTTGATTCTGCGGCGCTCCCGGGTGTCGATCAGCTGGGCGATGTCATAGCTGTCCTTGAAACGGTTGAACGGCCGTTCCTGGACCTTCTGGAACATATGCTTCGCCGCCACATGCATCCGCCACACGTCCACCATGTCATTGTCGTTCACAAAATCGTAGTCGGAATTGATGTATCCCCCCCCGAGCCGACGGGGAGGAAGCCCCGTGCCCTGGATCTCGATGTTGTCGGCATCGATGTACATCGGTTCGGCACCGGCACCGACAGCCGTATCCGCGCTGCCGGTGGCATCAATCACCACATCGGCGCGCACAATGCCACGTCCGTACGGTGTGGCCACTGCAACGCCGCGAACCCGCTTTCCCTCCACCAGTGTTCCACAACCGGCAGCGCCGAACCAGATATCGCAGCCGTTCTTCCGCAGTTCCCGCCGGTACCACTCCTTTTTCAGCTCAACATCCCATGGTGTTCCCAGCCCCGCATCATCGACCCTGTACTCATAGCCCCCGAGATCCGCCATGCCCCGGTCAACCTGTTCGGTGAACCCCTTGCGAATCCCAAGGCAGTACCGCCCGATCATGCCACTGGTGCCAACGCCCCCCAGACCGTCGAGATACTCAATCACCAAGGTCTTGGCCCCCTGCCGGGATGCGGCGATTGCCGCTGCGGCCCCGGAGGTCCCTCCACCGACCACCACCACGTCATAGTCCGCCAGCACCGACACCCTCAAGCCCGCCGAATGCACCGCCGGGAACTTCTGCTCAAACGATCGCGGGCCGCCCAGGAACTCCTTGATCTCGCCGGCCGTTTCCCCGCCACCCGCAATCCCGTTGGCGACCAGAAGCTCCTCCGGCGACGCCTTAGCGCTCGATCTTCGTCCCCCCAGTTCCGCGCCCAGCCGTTCCGCCTTCTCGAAAAGGGCAACCGAACCGGGCTCGTCCCCGCTGTACCCGCTGAGCACGAACAGATTCTCCGGACCGCCTGTCACTCTGCGGTCCGGGCTGTAGATCAGACGTTCAGAAGATTCCACCTGCCCCTGCGACCAAACCTGATCCATAACGGTCTGCCGCACCTTCTGCAGGGCGACATACGAGTCCTCGGACAGGTTCTCATTCAGTCGGTAGTGACGCGCCCGGTACTTCTTCTCGACCTTGGTTGCAAGCTCCTCGCACGCCAGCGTGCCCCGGCCCCCTTCGCCGCCGACCGTTATCCACCCAAACTCCTTTGCGCCGGGGGAAAACGGCGCGAATCTGGCGCCTGCCAAACGCGCGACGACAGCGGCTGGTGAGGCATCGATCACCTTGTCCGCAATCACCGCCTGCCGCCCAGAACGATTGGAGAAGACAACCCCGTTGAGGTTGCCCTTCTCATCCCTCAGAATCTCGGTCGGGTAGCACCCAAAGAGGAAATCCACCCCGCTGGTCATCAGAATCCGCTCAAGCGATGCCTTCACCTCGAACGGACGAAGTGGCGGACCGACCGCAACGGTCGCCCTCGCTGTCTCGATCTCCAACTCCCCCAGCAGAATCCGTTTCATCCCCGGCTGCTTGCGCACCTTCACCCGCAGGTAGCGAGCGTCAAAGTTGCAGTCGGCAACCAATTCCACCCGCTCCAAGGGTTCAGTCACCTGCACGTTTGGCACACGGGCCTGCGGAGTCCAGTGCCTTCCATCCACACTGCTCTCTAGCTCACAGGATCCCACCACAAAGTCTCCGGCCCGCTGGAACGCGATCAGCTTGACTGAGCGGACAGGCTTCTGCTCCTCCAGATCAACATCAAACTGAACATCATTCGTGAACTGCACCGACTCCGTAGCGGCCGAACCATAGGCGCCGTCGCACAGGCGCGAAGGCGGCGAGGTCTCCGCATGCTTGGGTGCGGCCTTTGCATTCGCGGTATAGGTGAACTCCGCAAGAGCGGTCCTCGATACCCCCTCGCCGAACACCTGCCGGGCCAGCTCCGTCTTCGGCGATTCAGAAACCCACATCCGATAGGTGCGGCAGAGGTCCTGCCCCAGGTAGGGGCGCTCCGCCGCAAGAAACACATCAGCTCCTGCGTTGGCAGCCTGAGCGGCCGCAGCCACCCCTGCACTGCCGCCCCCGACAACCAGCACATCCACCTGCTTGATGACAGGAATGTCACGGGCCGACTCAGCGACAAACCTGGTCTCCCGGCTCACCTCAGCCGCCTGAACCGTCGGGGCCAGAAGGCAATTGCCGAAGACCGCCAGCAGCGGCAGGCTTCTTGCTTGCCATTGTAATTCCATTGGATCTACATTCCTGTTCATGAACTCATAGGAGGCCCTCTTCGGCCACGGCAGGAAGGTAGCTGAGGGAAGGTGCACATGCCAGAGGGATACGCCTCGGGCGGGGGACGCGGGGCAGAAGAAGAGCGCCCGGCCATGGCAAGCACGCATTGCCCATGGGCGGTCCGTCACGCGGCGGAGCCCGCCGCCCCTCCAGCGCGAGTGCAAGAGGAGTACGGGTAGATTGGCAAGCAGGCTCCGGAGGGCCGCCCGGCCTCGGGCGGGGGACGGGTGGCATGCCACAGGCGGGAACCAAGAACGGCGCTGACGCGCCTCGAAGATGCCGGTCTGGAGACCGGCGTTCCCAGGCACGCCCAACTGTGCAGACCACGGAGCTACAGATGCGTTCGTTCACTCGGTCCACTCGGTCCACTCCGTCCACTTGCCAGTGGGTCAATCCGGGACGGTCTGGCCACCACATCCCCCGCTCTGGCTTCTGCATTGCCCCTACGGTTGGGCCTTGGTCGTGGGAATGGTGGGCATGGGATTCGCCGCCATCACCTGCAGCATGGCTCCGCGAAGTTGCGTGACGAGTCTGGTCTCGAACGGGGTGAAGCCTGCCTCTTCTGTACTCCAGACTAGAGTGTCGGCCCGAAGGAACCGTCGCTCCTGTGCCTGCAGAATCGGCTGCACGATCAGGCTGAGCATGAGAGCCGCCAAGGCGAAGACCGGGATCAGGGAACGGGAGAGAGTGCCCAGAACGCGACCGTGGAGGCGGGGAACGGCAAGAGCCACAACAAAGGCGATCACGAAGGAGACGGCCAGGATGATGGTCCCCGTGCCGACGATGGCTCCCCCGAGTGCCACCCGGTCCTTGCTACCAGGCGGGACCATGGCTCCGACCAGAGGAACCAGCGTGACAGCAAGGAGCAGCCAAGTCAGAAGTCGCGGCAAGCGATGTGGCTGGGCAAGCTCCAGTTCGACGCAGCGCCGCCGGAAGGCGCGAAGTGCCAACCAAGCGGGAAGGACAAGGAATGCGGCGGCCAGCAAGACCAACTCACCAGCCGTGCGATGCCCAGCATATTTCAGGCCATACGCCTGCCCGCTCCACGGGGACCAGAGGGTCCAAGCCAGGAACACGGCGAAGGGCACGACCATGCCCAATAGCGCGAACCGGAGCAGGTCACGCCACGATGGCAGAAGCAGCAGCGGAGACGCATGCGATCCCAAAGCCCACCGCCAGCGCAGAACGACCGCCAGACAGGCCAACATCGCGATGAGAAGCAGGCACTCAAGCAGAGCGACAATGCCCTCAGTGAGAACCGTGAACTCCAGACGCCGACTGGGAGCAAGCTTCCTACCAAGATCAGAGAGGTCCTGTCCCGAGAGGGACGAGAGGAAGCGGCGCGCCACGGGACCCGAATGCTGGTCGAGAATTCGCGTGAGTTTCTGTCGGTCGACGTCGCGGCGCTCCCGGTACTGCCGCATGGGCTCGAGAAGAGCGGTCAGACGCTTCTTGGTGGCTCCGGCTTCGGCGTTCCGTCCCATCTGGTGGAGCAGGCCTGGCACAATCTCAAGAGCCATGTTGAGCATGGCCCCACAGACGAGCGTGTCAATTAGGCAGAACGAGTCCGGGAGAAGCATGGCGTTCAGCCTTTCGGGGACCCGCAGATAGGGCAAGGCCTCCTGCGGATGCCCCTCGTCGACTAGAAGCCTGGCGTAGGCCAGCGCATGCCGGGCGGCGCTCCGGATAGCCTGTAGATCCGGCAGCAGCACCGATGAAGCCACCAGGACCCTTCTGTTCGCATCCGCCATCCTCTCCGTAGGGCCAAGGGCGGCCAGCCGCTCCTGGAGCATCTCCAGATGATAGCGATGGAACTCCGGCTTGGACAAGACCTCAAGCAAGGCGGCCATGGACTGGTCCAGTCCTGGCCGATCACTGACCTCGAGCCAGTACGTAGGCGGGGCATCGGCTGAGGAGTCTGCCTTCAGCCTGGCGGCGCGCTCCGCACTGGCCATGGCGATGACCAGCGGATAGCGCGCGTTGCTGGGGTCTAGGGAGCATGCTTCGTCCAGCAGCGAACGGTTTCGGTTGGCTCCAGGTATGCCGTAGCGGCTCATGTAATCGGCCAGATAGACGCGATTCGTCGGGGCGCTGTCCCACAACGCCCGGTTGTCCTCTGGTGCCTGGTTTGACCAATTGCACAGGAGCATCCGGCGGCGCTCGGTCAGATCAGGAGACCGCTCGAGCCACCGCATCACGGCCGACTGCCGGAAGGGGGAGTAGTTGCTGTCGAAGTTGGGCAGTCGGGAACGTTGGAGGAACTTGGCCCAATACAGGATGTTCAGCGGGTTGTTCTTGCGAACAGCCCTTGGCCTGACCTTCCCATCCGCAGGACCCAGTATGTCCGCTCCGGTCATCAGCCACTTGATACGCTCGTTCGCCAGAGTCCCGCTGATATCGAAGAACAGGACCATGCAGACGATGGAAGCAGGCACCAACCCAAGCCGCAGCACCCGGCGGGCGAGATTGCGCCAGCCGAGGCGGCGCTGGTTGGCTTCGGAGACTTCCTCGGCCAGCTCCACCACCTCGCCCAGGCTGGCGACGGCCTCGTCCGCGTGTTCCTCGCCGCCCAGCTCGGCGGTTTTGTCCTCGATGTGCGAGCGCAGTTCGGCCTGTACATCGAGCCGCAGCTCGGGGTCCGTCGCCAGCCCGGCCGTGGCTCGCTCCAGGAACTTTTCGGTGTTGGTTGGCATGCGTCTTTCCTCCTCTGGGCTCTAGTGCTCTTCCTGCGCTGGCTTATCGGTTGCCGGATTCTCCGCCATCGCCTTCAGGGTCGCCTTGCGGAGGCGTTGAACCAGTTCGGTCTCCATACGGGTGAAGCCGGGCTCGTCGCCGGTCCAGAGGATCTCGTCGGCGCGGAGCAGGTGTCGTTCTTGGGCTTGCAGGATGGGCTGGGCTGCCACGCTCAGGATGAGCGTTGCCAAGGCGAACACTGGGATCAGCGAGCGGGAGAGGGTGCCCAGGGCCCGGCCGTTTGGGCGGGATACGAAGAAGGACAGGATGGCGATGCAGAAGAGGGCGAGCGCGACCAACACGCCACCGGCTCCGGCGAGAACCGTCCCAATTCGGACGAACTGGCCTGCTCCCAGAGGAACCAGGAACGCGGCGACGATGAGGATTCCGGCGAGGATGAGCAACCAGCGCAATGCCTTCGGCACGCGGGGCGGCGGGGCCAGATCGAGTTCGGCACAGCGCTGACGGAAGGACCGGATCGCCAGCCACGCGGGCAGCAGCAGAAGTGTGACCACCAGGGCCAGGAGCTCGGCCAGGGTCCGGTGCCAGGCATATTTCGGACCGTAGGCATGGCCGCTGAAGGGCATGAGTCGGGTCCAGGCCAGGAAAACGACGAAGGGCACCACCACCCCAAGCAGAGCGAATCGGGCCATGCCCCGCCACGAGGGCAGCAGGAGTAGCGGCGCGGCTTGCGAGCCAAGGGCGAATCGCCAGCGGAGAGTCACCGCCAAGCAGACGAGCATGGTCCCCAACAGCAGGAAACCCAGGAGACTGACGATGGCTTTGGTCAGGGCGGTGAACTCAAGGCGGCGGCCGTTCTCCAGTTTTTCGGCGAGGCCGGTGGTATCCTGCCAGCCGAGGGCTGGGAGCAACATGGCACTGAGCACGCCAGCCCGTTGGGTGAGAAGTCGGTCGAGACCATGGGTCGGTCGCTTCCGGGCCTCACGCCACTCCCGCATCGGCTCCCCAACCGCCGCCAGCCGCCGCTCAGTGGCCTCTGCCTCTGCCGCGTGCCCGATCTCTCGAAGAGTCCTTGGCACGATACTCTGGGCCGCCTCCAGCAAGGCACTGGAGACGAGCATTTCAATCAGGCAGAAGGACTCTCGAGCAGCGCTCCGGCCCAAGGTCTCTGAGATGCCTAGGAAGGGGATGGCCTCCTCGCTGCGCTTCTCGTCGATCAGGAGTTGGGCATACGCGAGTGAGTATCGGGCCGCGTTGCGCGCCCTTGCCATATCAGGGAGGAGGACGGCCGCCGCGATCGCGGCTCGCTCGATGGTATCCAGCAAGCACAGTGGGGTGCCCAGTAAATCGATCCTCTCCTGCAGCATGTCCCAATGGTAGCAGTGATGTTGGGGCATGTTCACGGCCGCCAACAGATCCACCATGGCCCTGTCCAAGGCCGGTCTGTCGAGTAGCTTGAGAGTATATGCCTCCAGAGGTCCCTGCCCTTCCACGAGCTTGGTGTCTAGCAACTCGGCTGCTGTGGTCGCGCGGCTGAGGGCGGCCAGAAAGGGATAGCGGCCATTGTCGGTATCGACTGTGCGGGCATGGGTAAGCTCGGCGAGGAGTTTCTCGCTGTCGGACGCCGGCTGATGCGCGAGGATCTCCGTGATGTAGTTCGCGTAGTATACGCGATTGGTGGGGTGTCGTTCCCAGAGCGTGCGGTACCGGTCAGCCCCGGTTCGTGTGGAGTCGCCGTTCAGGACCAAACGCTCATTCTCCGATCGCTTGGGAACGCGCTGCAACCACGCAAAGGGGCGGCTGGTCGCATTGCCCGCCGTTCCGTCCGAGAATATGGTGAGTTGGCGCATGACCAGCCCCATGCTGAAGTCGGAGAAAACGAAGGCACAGACGACAGCGGCGGGAACCAGGCCGAAACGGAGGATGCGGCGGGCAAGCCCGCGCCAGCCAAGGCGGCGACGATTGGCCTCAGACATCTCTTCCGCCAGTTCCACCACCTCGCCGAAAGCGGCAATGGCCTCGGCAGCGTGTTCCTCGCCACCCAGTTCGTCCGCCTTGTCCGCCACGTGCGAACGCAGTTCAGCCTGCACATCCAGGCGCAGTTCGGGGTCCGCAGCCAAACCGGTCGTGACTTGATCCAGGAAGGTATCGATCTTCGCTTTCATGACCAGCCCTCCATGGGCGTGACATCTACGCGGGGGCGCAAAGGAGGACGGAGACGGCACTGCTCAGGGCGTGCCATTCCTCCGTCTTCTGGGCCAGTTCGGCCTGGCCGCGGTTCGTGATCGCGTAGTACTTGCGCTTGCGCCCTTCGGTGGGAATGCGCCAGTTGCCGGCGATCAGGCCGTCCTGCTCCAGGCGATGGAGCCAGGGGTAGATGGTCCCTTCCTTCCAGGCCAGGGCATCCTTGGTGCGCTCGTTCACCACTTTGATGATCTCATACCCGTACATCTCCCGCTCCGAGAGGAGCTTGAGCATGATGGGAACAACCGTCCCCTTCATCATTTCCTGTGATACGGTCATGGCCTGGCCTCCTATGTGGCTGGGGTTCGAACACCTAGTAACACGATGCATTGGGTTCCGAGGTATATAATACCCTAGGAATCCGAGGTATGCAAACGAAAGGGAGAAGATTCAGGATTCTCGCCCTTCTGTCTCTTGCCTTCCCCGACCCACTCCGCTTAGTTGGGGCATAGCCCGCGGGGGCAGATCTAGAACCCGTGGGCTTGGTGAAGACAGGATCAGGCTCCCGGACTTTGGCCAAGCAGCAATACTGCGTGGGAGGCGACCGTTGACTTAGCATACGACACAACCGCACGACTGCTTCGGGCCGTGCTGCTCGACGTGCCTCCCGAAGCCATGGAATTGAGTTCCCGAGGTAGGAAAGGTGAGATGGCATTGAGACACCATTGGTTGAGGCGTTCCGCGTATGTCCTGCCGCTGATCGCGGCCGTCCTCGTGGCCATTGCTGGCTGGCGGGCGCATGGCACGGTCAAGCGGGAGATGCAGCAGAACCTGACCCAGGGCCTGGGGACGCTCCTGGCGGCGGACGTGGCGGCCCTCGATGTCTGGATGGTTGGCCAGATCCGTGCCGCAGAGTTTGCCGCCGACCAGGCGGTCGTGCGGCGGGCCGTCACCGATCTGATCGATCTCGACCGCGACGGTGCCCGAGTCGTCGCCGAGCTCCGCACCGCCCCCGCTCAGAAGGCCCTTCGTGGGGCCCTGACCGACACCCAGGCACTCCTGGGCTTCCGGGGGTACATGCTGATCAGCCGCGATGGCCGGGTCCTCTCCGCGACCAGGGAATTCATGGTGGGGCACCAACTCGGAGAGCAGCGCCTCTCTGGCATCACCCGAGTCCTGGAGGACAAGCAGTCTCGCTTGGTGATCCCGCGCAGCGGCGGAAACGGGCGAAGGAAAGTGAGCCGCCCCGCCAGACGCCCCCCCGGCAGGAATGGCGGCGCGCGCCCACGCAAGAGAGTGCCACCGCCGAGCGGTTCTTCCGACGATCTCAATCAGCAGCTCGCCGTGATGGTGACCACTCCAGTCCGTGACAGGAAGGGGGAGATCGTTGCGGCATTGGGGCTGCAGATCCCCGCCGGCGAGGAGTTCACTCGGACCCTCTCCGTCGCCCGGATGGGGAAGTCCGGCGAGTCCTTTGCGTTCAACCGGGACGGCATGATGGTGACCCGAAGCCTCTTCGAGGACCAGCTCAAGAAAGCAGGCATCGTCCCGGACACGCCTGACGCCACCACCGTCCTGACCCTGGAACTGCGCGAACCCGGGGTGGATATCACCCAGGGCCACAGGCCAGTTGCACCCCGCGCGGACCAGCCATTCACCCAGACCGTGTCCTCGGCGCTGGCCGACGGCTCCGGGGTGAACGTCGATGGCTACCTGGACTACCGAGGGGTCAACGTGGTCGGGGCATGGCAGTGGCTTGAGAAACACCGGATTGGGGTGGCCGTGAAGCTGGATGCCGCAGAGGCATTCCGCCCGCTGAGAGCCCTGGAACGGACCTTCGCGGTCCTGATCTCCCTGCTGGTGGCCATGTCCCTTGGCATGACCGGCTATTCGCTCCTCGCGGCCCGCCTGCACGGACGGATCAAGGCCGCCGAACTAGAGACCAGACGACTGGGGCAGTACCGCCTGGAACGCAAGATCGGGGAAGGCGGCATGGGCGTCGTCTACCAGGCCAGCCATGCCCTGCTGCGGCGCCCGACCGCCATCAAGCTCCTGGTGGCCGAGTCGAAGCGAACCAGCGTGGCGGTGGGCCAATTCGAGCGCGAGGTGCAGCTCACCAGCCAGCTCTCCCACCCAAACACGATCCAGATCTACGACTATGGCAGAACCGACGACGGCATCTTCTACTACGCCATGGAGTATTTGGACGGCATCAACCTGCGGGAACTCGTGGCCGAGGATGGCAGCCAGTCGCCGGGGCGGACCATCCACCTGTTGAGCCAGGTCTGCGCGGCACTGGCAGAGGCCCACGAGGCCGGACTCATCCATCGCGACATCAAGCCCTCCAACGTGATCATCGTGGACCGGGGACGGCTGGCCGACTGGGTGAAGGTGCTCGACTTCGGGCTGGTGACCCAGATCGGCGGCTCGACCGACGACGGCATGTCGCAACTGCAGGTGGCCGGGACGCCGCGCTATATGGCGCCGGAGATGTTCAGCGAACCGGATACGGTCGATGCACGATCGGACATCTACGCCCTTGGGGCCTTGGGCTACTTCCTGCTCACCAGCCTGGATCCCTTCGCCGGGAGGGATCTGGCAGACATCCGCGAGGCCTGCCTGAGTCAAGAGGCCGAGAGGTTCGGGGACTGGAGTCGCCACTTGGAACCCGATGGGGCGCTCGGAGAACTCCTTCTGGCCTGCCTGGCACCCAACCGGGAGGACCGTCCGGAGACGATCGGCCTTGTGGCCGCAGCCATGGCCGCTTGCCCTGAGGCCGGCTCTTGGGGACAGCCCCAGGCCCGCGAGTGGTGGAATGCCCAGGAAACGCATCAGCAGGGACCCAAGACCGCGACGCCCAGTGCGCCAATCAACGCGACCGCGAGGATTGAGCTGACCACCCGGATCAGCGATATTGCCGCGCTCGAGGGCGAGGCCGTGGCACCGCAGGTTGGCGCAGATCCATCCTGAACAGGTGCAGAGACACCTACTGCCGCAATGCCTCAGTCACGGGTGGGGTCTGGAAGCGGGGCCAGCCCCGCACCCC
>JABGQJ010000184.1 GCA_018648945.1 Victivallales bacterium | reverse complement strand
CACTGCTTCTGGGTGATGGCGATGCCGAACCAGACCACCATGAACCCATTCCAGATCAGACAGAAGAACACAAGCCCCAGGACCTTCGCCCCAAACCAGTTGCGCACGATTCGTAACGCGTTGGCTCGGCGGAATACGCGGATGCCCTTAGGCATCCCCACTTCTTGCCGCTCCACGGACAGCTCGGCGCCACTGGCCACGCCGTCCAGTTGGTCGGCGCAGTTGAAGACGTTGCCGCAGGCGGCGCACTTGGCCAGATTGCGGCCCAAATCGAGGTCTTCGGCGGCGACGGCCGCGTTGCAATTCTCGCATAGCACTTGCATACTAACCGGCCTCCTGATGTGTCGCTGGATTGAGACAGCAACCTAGGTGCGTGCAGCGGAGAGCGCAACTGCTTGGGCGCGCGGTAAGCTGGTAGGGAATCGGGTCGACGATGGTCTTTCTGTTTAAGAAGGTAGTTGGGTTCTGTCTGATGCCGCTCAGCATCGTCTTGGTGCTGGGCATCGCCGGGGCGGTGCTGCTTTGGCTGCGCCGCTGGCAACGGGGCGCGAAGTGGTTGATCACGGTGGCTCTCGCGATCCTGTTGATGGCGGCCTACGGCATCCCCGGCAACTGGGTCATGCGCGCGCTGGAATCGCGCCACGCGCCCTTCCCGGATTCGACACCGGTGTCCCATGTGGTCGTGCTGGGCGGCGGGTACACGTATTCATGGTACGTACCCGAACGCAATCACGTCGGCACCTCCTCGTTGGCCCGGGTCGTGGAGGGAGTGCGTATTCACCGGTTGCAGACGGCGCCCTGCAAGCTGGTCCTCTCGGGTTCCGCCGTGGGACAAGGCATGAAGGTCGTGGCCTTGGATCTGGGCGTTCCCACCGAGGATATTGTCCTGGAAACCGAGTCGGCCGATACCAAGGACCAAGCGCGCCTGCTCCGGGATATGCTCGGGGAGGCGCCCTTCGCCCTGGTCACGTCCGCGTCCCACATGCCACGGTCCATGGCCATGTTCCGCAAGCAGGGGCTGGCTCCCATTGCCGCCCCGACCTTCTATCGCTGCAGACCGGGGAAACGCTGGATGATCTCGCGGCTGGTCCCCAAGGCGTCGCGCATCGCCACCACGGAACGGGCCGAATACGAAGTCCTGGGCTTGCTCTGGGCCTGGCTGCGAGGACAACTGTGAGCACGGAACCCCGGGAACACCCCAACCATGGCAACGAGCTCCAGGGCGCGCTCTGTCTGCTGATCGCGGTGGTCTGCTTTGCCAGCGTACCCCTCTTTCTGCGCTACATCGCGGTCAATATCGAGGAACTGGATGCCTGGACCGTCAACGCAGTGCGCTACGGGGTGGCGACCGTGTTCTGGCTGCCGTTCGTCATCCAGCGACTCTGGCGGGTACCGGCGGAACGCCGGGTGTTGCGGGACGCCATCGGGGCCTCGCTCGTGAACACGGTCGGACAGATCGGCTGGGCAGTGGCGGCATATCACAGCGAAGCAGGGGTCATCGCCTTTGTCATACGCAGTTCCTTCTTCTTCGCGATCGTCTACAGCGTGATCCTGCTGCCCCAGGAACGGGCAACCGTGCGCCGAGGCCGTTTCTGGCTGGGCGGGTTCGGAGTCGTGGCCGGCGTGGTCACCTTCATGTCCGGAAGCGCATTTGCCGAGGGTAAGAGCTCGCCCCTTGGGCTCGTCATCATCCTCTTGACAGCAGCAGCGTGGGGCATGTATGGGGTGCTGGTGAAGCGTGATCTTGGTCGCTATGACGCGCGGGTGGGATTCGCGGTCAACTCTCTCTACACGACGATCATTCTGATCGTCGCCATGTTCCTGTTCGGCAACTGGCGTGTCCTGGGCACGCTTCCCGGCGAAGTCTGGCTGCTCCTGATCGGCTCGGCTTTCGCAGGCATCACCTTCTCGCATGTGCTGCTCTATCGGGGCATCCACGCGCTCGGGCCGGTGATATCGAGTGGCGCCAGCTGCGTGCAGCCATTCCTCACCGCGCTTGGGGCTTGGATCTTCCTGGACGAAGTCCTAGGTACACGCCAATGGGTAGGAGGCTGTATATTGGTGGGGAGCTGTGTGATCCTGCTCTCCCTGAAGTTCGGCCGCCAACCAGACAGTCCTCCAACCCACCCCAAACTCCCCCAGGAGGAAAGCGGATGAAACGCTCGCGCATCAACCGGATCATTCGGGACGCCGACGCGTTCCTGCAAAGCCTGTCCTTCCGTCTTCCCCCCTTCGCCTACTGGACGCCCGAGGAGTGGCAAGGAAAGGGCGAGCAGTGCCGAGAGATCCCGGCCTGCCAGATGGGCTGGGACATCACCGACTTCGGCTCCGGCGACTTCGCCAAGATCGGCCTGTTCCTCTTCACCCTCCGCAATGGCCACGCCGACGGCTCGGGCAAGAGCTACGCCGAGAAGATCATGATCGTGCAGCCCGGCCAGATCACCCCCATGCACTTCCACTGGAGCAAGCAGGAAGACATCATCAACCGGGGCGGCGGCGTCCTGGCCATCGAACTGCACGGCTCGACCGCGGACGAGGAGCTCGACGACACCCCCCTCACCGTCAGCCTGGATGGCGTCCTGCGCATGGTGCAATCCGGGACCGTCGTCCGCCTGCAACCCGGCGAGAGCATCACCCTGACCACCGGCATGTACCACAAGTTCTGGGCTGAGGAAGCCACCGCACTGATCGGCGAGGTCTCCGCCGTCAACGACGACGCCTCGGACAACCGCTTCCTAGAACCCGTCGGTCGCTTCCCAGACATCGAGGAGGACGAAGCGCCCCTCTACCTGCTCGTCGGCGACTACCCCCGCTACTACCGGCATGGGTAGGGAAGACTGGAATGATGGAAGACTGGAATGATGGAAGACCAGGGACGCCCGCCGCCCGATTGGCCCGATCCGACCGATCCGACTGATTCGTCCGATCTCCCCGCTACTTCACGACCGCCAACCAACCCACGCGCACTGCCCAAGACAACCGCCACAAAGCCCGGAGCAAGGATGCTCCGGTTCCCCAGGCTGTGGCCAGCCCCTCAGACCAATCCGTCCGATCCGACCGATCCGACTGATTCGTCCGATTCCCCTCCCCTACTCCGCGTCCGGCAACACCAGCACCATATCCTGCAGGGCGACGTTGGTGGTCTCCACGGTGACACGCTCCCAGATGGCTTCGCCGGTCTCCGTACTGCTGGCGGCACCGAGGAGAATCATGGTGCGATTGCCCGAGGCACGACCGGTGTACTTGCCCTTGCCATCGATACGGAGGACGCCATCGACCAGGATGCGATAGTCGTTCCCATCGATCTCCACCCGGTAGTCGTGGAAGCGGTCGGTCGTGTCCATGGCGTGTTCGAGACGGCTTGAGGCAAGGTGGATGCGGTCTGGGAAGAGCTGTAGCCGCTCCTCGTTGCGCCCGTTGGCGAAGGCAAAGGAACTGTAGCCGGTGATGTGCTTGGCGCGGACCGTCACCACCGCCTTCACGCCTGGCTCCACGGCCCAACCGAAGCTGCGGTAGTGGTAGTCGCCCGCGTTCGTCCCGCGATCCACCGTGCGCAACCCAGTCGGGGTCAGTTCCTCGAACACGGTCGCGCTCTTCTTCGTTCCGCGCACCCCCCATTTCCGGGCGAGATCTTGGGCGGTGAAGACCTGCTTCGTGTCCACTTCCTCAAGCAATTCGACGGTCGCGCCGTTGATCCCAGTCTTGAGGATCGAGGCTGCGACTTCGTAACAGGCCCACATCTGGTGGTCGGCGACCCGCCGCAGTTCCTGGCCAGCCATCGTCACTCGCACCTGCGCCTTGGGCACGGTCAGAAGGGCGTACAGCTTGGCCGGGCGACCCGCGGTTTCACCCAGCTCGAACGACGCCTCACGCGGTTGTCCGGTTCGGAGCAGCCAGGGGTGGTCGGGAGTCAAGAGCGGCTTGGTGGCGTAGGATGGCCCCTTGGCAACCCAACGCGAGGATTCGCCATACGGACGAACGGTCACAAAGGCCTCCTGGGCCAGCTTGCTCAAGAGAGTAGGATTCTGCATCTCGGACAGCACAGGGCGCTCGGCCTTGTAGAAATTGAAGATGTACAGGCCATCGCAACCCGCTGCCCAGGCTGCTGCCGCCCGACCTCGGTACGACTCCTGACCGTCGCGGCGGAATGGTCCCTGTTGGGAGCGCACGCGTCCTTCGCTCAGCCCCGCGACCACTTGCACGCCATAGCGGTGCCCAAGCTCCACCGAGTCGCGCCACGGCCGCAACTGGAACTCCCCAGCCACCAGCATATCCACCAGCCCTTCCTTGAGCCACTGTTCCACATCCAGCCCCAGCGCTCGGCAGTAGGCCACCGAGTCGGGCACCCGAACGGCCAACAGGATCGGCCGCTTCCTCGCCAGTCCCTGCTCTTCCGTAGTCCGGCGGATGCGGCGGATCACATCGGTCATCATCGCCAGGTGCTCGGGCGTGGCCTTGCCGCCGGCCGCGACTTCGCGGAAGTAGTTCAGGTGACGGAAGAAATCAAGGTGAATGCCATCCACGTCGTAGTTCTGGCAGACCTCGGCGATGCAGTCCACAGCCAGTCTCCGCACCTCGGGCACCGCAAAGTCGTAGGCCGACCAGTTGCCGTGCCTGGGGCGCTTGCTGTAGGTCCCCATCAGCCATTCGGGGTGCGCCTCCTTGAGCTTGGAGAAGGCGGGATAGGGCTTGTCCTCCCGGTGGATGGCATCGTGGCAATCGTTCACGCGCATCGTCCAGAAGATCTCAAGATCATTGCTCCGGCAGAAGTCGGTGACCACGCGCACGGGGTCGGTGCCTTGTTGGATGAGCCGACGGGTGATGTTGTTCTTGTAGCGCCCGACCCGACTGTCGTACACCTCACCCACCTTGGTGTCGTGCGTGAACACGCCCAGGCCCGAGCTGCGGCTGCAGTAGAAGACGGTGGTGACCCCGGTCTTGGTCAACTGCCGCGTCCGCACGTCCAGCAACGCATCCGGCGTGGCCTCCTCCACGAACTGGGCATCCATCCCATCGTTGTCGAAGATCACGCGATGGGGACGGCGGGCCAGTTGCGCGCGCTTGGCACGCAGATCAGCCAGATCATCTGCGGGAACGATAGATCCGAGCATGAGCACTCCAGGAAGGAGGAAACGAAGACGCACAGAAAATCTCCTTGGTTGGGCAGTGTCCTGCGTACTCTCGTTCGGCAAGCAGGCCTTGCCAGTGCTGAAGCCCCCACCAGCAGAACGATTTCGTGACCTTTTGCATACATTTTCGTCGCGATTGCCCAACCGCAGTGTATGGTTACGCTCTTCCACCCCCCGATTCCCTGCTCGGAGTGGCAGGCCGGGGAAAAGCCCAGACACCGAATCGGAGAAGTATCGATGACCAAGAATCTCAGGAATTGGATGATCCTCGCCGCAGTCGCCTTGCCCACAGCACTCTTTGCGCAGGCGTCCGAGAAGTACGCCAACGCCATGATCTGGGCCAAGCCCCTGACGAATCCCGTCTACAACGACTTCGCCATGATCAAGCGTGAGGTCAACCTCCTTTACGCGTATCAGACCCTCCCCAGCCATATCGAGTCCGCCGGTCTCACGCTCGAACTCGACGGCGATGCCAACGTCTTCGCCATCCAGGCCGAGATTCCCCTCACCGAGTCCCTTTCGCTGGTTGCCAACAAGAGCGGCTTCACGGACCTCAACCCCGAAGCCACGCTGACCAAGCAGGAAGGCATGAACGACCTCAGCGCCGGCCTGAAGTGGGCTTTCCTGTCCTGCGAGAGCTACACCCTTGCCCTGCGCGCCACCGTCGAGCTCCCCATTGGCAATACAGATGTGCTCCAAGGCAATGGCGATGGCAACATCAGCCCCGCCCTGCTCGGCACCTATCTGACCGGCAACCACGCCTTCAACGCCGTCGTTGGCGCCATCCTGCCCCTCGATGACGACGAAGAGAGCACCGTTGGCTACGCCAGCGTCGCCCACGCCTACCGCCTCACCGAATGGATGAGCACGCATCTCGAACTGAACTGGGTCAGCGTCCTCGAAAGCGGCAATGGCGATGCGACCTTCGACGACCAAGTCGCTGCCAACGAGAACATCCTGCCCGCCGTTCTGGACTTCGAGGGCGGCGACCTGATCAACCTCGGTGCCGCTGGCTCCGAGGACCATCGCGACTTCGTCAGCGTCGCCATCGGCGCCCGGTTCCAGCTGCACGAGAGCATCAGCCTGGGCGTCGCCTACGAGCTTCCCCTGACCAGCAAGGAACACGGTCTGATGGACCAGCGCGTCACGCTCCACCTCACCGCCACGTTCTAGACTGTCTCCGGCTCATCGAAGCGGGGAGAGGCCGCGCGCCTCTTCCCGCTTTCTGCTGTCTGGCTACCGCGACAGGCTCCACAGACGAGCCACGTTCCGGGCAGTGCGCTGGAGATCCCCCGCCGCCCGTTCCATAGCGGCGGCCAGCGGCATCGCGTCGCTACAGATGGCGAAGACCCCGGCGAACACCTTCTCCAACTCCGTCGTATCGCCGCGCAGGCCACCGGAAACGAGGACGGCGGGGACGCCCTCCTCCCTGGCAAGTTCCGCAACCACGGCCGGAAGCTTGCCAAAGGCAGTCGAACGGTCGCTGCACCCCTCGCCGGTAATCACCAGATCGGCGCCGCGCAGGGCCTCGCGCAACCCCACGGCATCCGCCACCAGGCGGGCACCAGAGACCAGTTCGGCACCACAGAACGCCCGCAGGCCCGCCCCCAGTCCTCCGGCAGCACCATCCCCCGGCTCGTCCGTGCTCCCCACCATTCCCTGGCGTTGCCAGACCTCCCCCAACCTCGCCAGACTGCGCTCCAACAAGGGGAGCATGTCCGGCGTCGCGCCCTTCTGCGGGCCGAAAACCGCCACCGCCCCCGTCTCGCCCAGCAGCGGGTTGGTCACGTCGCAGGCCACTTGAATCGCGCACTCCCGGAGACGCGGGTGGGCGCCAGACGCATCGATCGTCGCCAGCCCAGACAGCGCGGCAGCCCCCGGTTCCAGGTCGATTCCCGCCGCATCGAGCAAGCGGTACCCCAGGCCCTGTGCCATGCCGGCACCACCGTCCACGGTGGCGCTGCCACCAATCCCAAGGACAATGCGGCGGGCGCCCATGTCCAGCATGGCCCGCAGCAACTCGCCAGTCCCAAGCGTACTGGTCCGGAGCGGGTTCAGCTCGTCGCCACTAAGGAGCTCAATCCCACTGGCTGCGGCCATCTCGGCCACGGCGGCACGATCCGGCAGCAGCGCGAACTGCGCCTGAACAGGGCGCCCGAGAGGACCATGCACGGTCACTTCATGGAGTTCGGCCCCCGTGGCTGCGGCCACGCTATCGGTCGTGCCCTCGCCACCGTCGGCCATGGGGACAGACACGATCTCCGCCCCAGGCAACGCCGCCAACACCCCAGCCGCCAATTCCGCGCACACCTGCGGGCTGCGCATGTTCCCCTTGAACGAGTCCGGTGCCAGTACGATCTTCATGCCATTCCCCCGTCGCCATGGGTGGATTCTGTCTGCTTGGGACGCCACTATACCGGTGCGAGATTCCGCCCGCTAGAACAAGCCCGACGTCCGGCGCGCGTCTATCGGTTCGGGTGCAAGTGGCGCATAAGATGCTACTGTAGCCGGGTTCCTTGTCGATCCCCACCCGGCAATGTGTTCTGTGACCCGTTTGTTGAGGCCCCATGAAATACCTCTTCCTCTTCCTCCTTGCGCTCCTCTCGCTGGCCAGTGTAGTCACCTACCAGATGACTCCTGAGGCGCGGAGCGATGTCCCCGTTCTCTACTGGGTGACCGACCCCAATCCCGCCCGCAAGCTCCAGGTCTCCACCTTCCAGAGCTGGCTGAAAAAGAACAACTACCCCGCCTATGCGCTGGAGGTGGACACCGCGAACATGACCTCGGATAAGGTGTTGATCCAGGCAGTGTCCGGCGTCTGCGCAGACATCATCGGGCATACCGGCGGCAGCAATATGCGCCTGCGCCAGGCCGTCGGGATTCTCGACGATGTCACCGACAGGGCGCAGGAGCTGGGATTTGGCACGGATAGGACGTACGCAGCCATGGAGCCGGAGTTGACTGTGGACGGGCGCCAATACGCCTTCCCCTGCAACGTCTACGCCCACTTGCTCTGGATCAACGAGGAGAGCTTCGCCAAGTACGGCCTCCCCCTTCCCACAAAGCGCTGGACCTTCGAGGAATTCGAAGCCATGGGCAAGCGGTTCGTGGATGCCGCAAACGAGCCTGGCAAGCCGCGCATGCATTTCTTCCTTGACGGCCTCGACACCACCCAGATGATCCGTTCCCTTGGCTTGTCCCGCTTCAACGAGACGATGACGGCCTGCACGCTGGACGACCCGCGCATGATCGAGGTCCTCAAGCTCGTCTACAAGTGGACCTACGAGGACCACATCCTGCCAAGCAAGGCAGATCGCGACTCGTTCGCAACGGACGCGGGGTACGGCGGCTCTACCATGCAGCTCTTCAACAGTGGCAACTACGCCATGTTCCGCTGCGGTCGCTACGGTTTGATCCAGTTGCGCGAGTTCAGCTTGGAGCGCCGCAAGGACAACCGCCCTGCCCTGCAGTTGGAGGTAAGCGAACCACCCCACGGCGGCTTCCCCAACACCAGTACCGGTACCCGAGCAGCGGCCGTCTACAAGGGCGGCAAGCACCGGCAGTTGGCCGAGTACTTCCTGGCCTATCTGGCCAGCGAGGACTACAACATGAATATCGTCCGCGATGCCGATGCCTTGCCGCCGAATCCTGCAGTGACGAAGACTGAAGCCTATCTGCGACCGCTACCCCTGCTGCCCGAGTTGGTGGAGTTCTTTCCCTACAGCGAGCAGGAAGAGGCAACTCTCCAGGCGTTTTCACAGACCTTCTATGCAGTCACCGACACCTACTCCAGGGACAGCGAGTTGGACGCCAAACACTTCCCTGCGCCACCGAAGCCTGCGGGCATGTCCGACGGGAAGTATGCCGAAGCTCTGGCCAAGTTCCGAGTTCGCTACAACCTGCTGATCGAGAACTACCAGGCGGAATGGGGGTGCCACGAGGCATTCTCCGAAGCCCTGGCCGATATCGCCATCCCGGGAAGCAGTTCTCCGTTCGTGTTGAACGCCGTCGCCCAGCGCAAGGTCGGCGATGCGGTCGAGGGCTACATGTCCCACAAAATCGACACTCCCGAGGAAGTGACCAAGATCATGGCCGAGACCGTAAACGAAGAGATCCAGCGGACCCTGGAGGAGGATCCCCGCAAGGCGATGGCGCACGCCCGATTGAGCGACGTGCAGAAGAAGATCGACAGACGCCGGGCCGACGGGGAGAAAGTCCCCTTGGACTGGATCACCAACCCCTTCCACCGAGCCTACTACCAGGCCAAGGGCTGGGCAGAGTAGCACCATGAGCCAAACCACCAACCGCGAACGCCGCAACATCCGCCTTGGTCTCGCCTTCCTGGCACCGAACATCCTTGGCTTCCTGACGTTCATCGTCGTGCCCCTGGTCTTCAGCTTGGTGCTGGCGTTCTCGAACTGGGATCTGAAGCTGCACAACATGTTCAAGGAGGAGTCCATCCGGTTCGTCTTCCTTGACAACTTCAAGCGGCTCTTCCATGAGCGGGACTTCTGGAAGTACCTGGGTAACACCCTCTTCTTCATGATGGGCATTCCCCTGGCCATGGGCGGCAGCCTGGGGGCTGCGCTGTTGCTGAGTCGCGACACCAAGGGTGGTAGCAGGCGAGTGCACGTCTGGCTGCTCTCCTCAGCCATCATGCTGATCAGTGTGATCATGCTGGCTCTGGTGGGGATGCAGTCGTCCGCCTTCATCATTCTCTTCTGCGGCGTCGGCGGCTTGATGCTGCTGGGTGGGATCCTCGGTGGTTCCACCGTGTACCGGACGCTCTTCTTCATCCCCCACTTCACCTCTGGCGTGGCGGTATACATCCTCTGGAAGAAGCTCTACAACCCCTCGCACGGCCCCATCAACAATGCCCTGGCCGGCCCTCTGCAAGGGCTGGGCACGTGGGTGGGGAGCCATTCCCCCGCGATCCCGGTGTCCGTGTCCATGCTGGTATTCGTTTTGATGCTGGCCGTGTTCCTGTTCGCTCTGTACAACCTCACCCGCCTGTTGCGCGACGGGTCACTGGGGCTCGCGGCAGCCATCCTGCCCACCTTGATGGTGGTCCTCCCCTTGGTGCTGGCTCTGCGGACGACTCCGCTCGCCCTCGCCATCTCGCTGGCGACGCTTGCGGCCTTGGGGGCGCTGTTTGTCGCCCTGCTGAATCTGCGCGAGGGGCGGGAGTTCAAGGCGCCCCTGTGGCGTGGCATGGGCGATGGCTTCATGCTGGCGCTGGCCATGATGGTTTTCCAACTGGTCTTGTTGGGGATCGGGTTGGCGATCTACGCCTTGCCCGCGATGGCGGCCAAAGGCCCCCTGGCCCCCCCCGAATGGCTGGCCAACTACGACTGGGCCAAGCCGGCGATCATGATCATGGGCCTCTGGGGTGCCATCGGGTCGAACAGCATGCTGCTCTACCTGGCCGGGCTCAGCAACATACCCACCGAACTGTACGAGGCAGCTGACATCGATGGGGCCTCTCCCTTCCAGAGATTCTGGCACATCACGTGGCCGCAGTTGGCCCCGATTACCTTCTTCATCTTCATCATGGGGGTCATTGGCGGGCTTCAGGGCGGCTTCGAAATGGCCCGCACCATGACCCAGGGCGGCCCCTTCGGCTCCACTACAACGCTAAGTTATTTCATTTACAGCGAGGGGTTTACGACTGGCCGTTTGGGATACGCCAGTGGCATCGCCTGGGCACTCTTTGCCATGGTCTTCACCGTCACCATGATCAACTGGAAATTCGGTAGCAAATATGTCAATGACTGACAACAACTACCTGGACGACAAGAAACCGACCCCGACCGGTCGTTCAGGCACTGCCGCCGGCACAGACCTGCAGCGCTACGGACGGACCTGGATTCTCCATCTGGTACTGGTCGGTGCAAGCCTCACCTTCGCCCTGCCGTTCCTGTGGATGGTCCTCACCAGCCTGAAAACCCTTGATGAGGTGGGGCTCCCCACTTGGTTGCCAGGCAAGCTTGATTTCCAGTGGGGGAACTACCTGAAGGTCTTCAAGGTCATTCCCTTCGCCCGGTTCTACTGGAACAGCATCTTCGTGGCCAGTTGGGTCACCTTCCTGCAGGTCTTCACCAGCTCTCTGGCGGCGTTCAGCTTCTCCCGGATTCAGTGGCGAGGGCGCGACCGGGTCTTCGTGCTCTACCTCGCCACCATGATGCTGCCCGGCCTGGTCATGATGATCCCGAACTTCCAGATCATGATCAAGCTCGGCCTTGTGGACTCCTACATCGGCCTGATCCTGCCCGCCGCCTTCTCCGCCTTCGGCACCTTCCTCCTGCGCCAGTTCATGCTCACGATTCCGACCAGCCTGGACGAGGCGGCCGAAATCGACGGGGCCAGCAAGTGGCAGGTATACTGGAACGTCATCCTGCCGCTCTGCCGTCCCGGTCTGATCACCCTGACGATCTTCACCTTCATCGGCAACTACCGCAGTTTCTTCTGGCCGCTGGTCATGCTGAAGAGCGTGCCCAAATACACCCTCCCCGTGGGCATCCTCTTCTTCGACTCCACGCGCGGCCAGACCACCCATCTGCTGATGGCGGCGGTGACCATGTCCATCCTGCCCATGGTCGTCCTCTTCATCGTCCTCCAGAAGTACCTCGTGCGCGGCATCCAGCTCGGCGGCGTCAAGGGCTGATCGCCACACCTCCCGGTAGAGTTGGATAGACCTTGTTTCCTGGCTGCAGCGCTCGCGAGCTTCGTCGAATTCGTCCGAGCTCACTCGCCCGGTTTTCCGTACCGGTTTCGCGCCAAAGGTGGAGTTCTCTTTGACCGGCAACGGTCATGCGTGAGGGCCGATTTGGAGAGTTCGCGGCCCCGCGAACATCCGTTCCAGGCGATTGCCAGTTCACAAGCCTGGTTGCTCGACCGGCGATAGTCC
>JABGQJ010000183.1 GCA_018648945.1 Victivallales bacterium | reverse complement strand
TGGGGGTAGATTCGTTTCTCGATGCCAGCCCGCTGGCCTGCCTCTCGGACGAGCTGCCAGATGCGGGCGCGGGTGAGGCGGCGTCCGGTGCGTGACAGGAAAACTTCCTCGGCGCTCCCCGTGCGGTCGAGGAGGGAGCGGACCGCCAGGTAGGCGGTGAGGACGCGCCGGGCGGGGCGTCCGATGGGGACGATGCGCTCCTTGTCGCCCTTGCCGATGACGCGGACGAGGTGCTCCGCCAGCTGTAGGCCGTCCAGCCGGAGGGTGATGAGTTCCGTGGCTCGGAGGCCACAGGCGTAGAGCACTTCCAGCATGGCGCGGTTGCGCTTCTCCAGAGGGTTCTTGCCTCGGAAGACCCGGAGCAGGAGATCGATCTCCTTGTGGGTCAGCATGTCGGGCAGGAGTTGCCATACGCGCGGGCCCTGCATGACATCGGTCACATCGTGATCGATCTGCTTCTCGCGCACGAGGTAGCGGCAGAACATGCGGATCGCGACCAGGCGACGGGCGAGGGAGGCGGTCTCGAGCCCGCAGGCCTGGCACTCTTCCAGGTAGTCCAGGATGTGCTCCCGGCGAATGGTCCCCGGGTGATGGATGCCGCGCTCGATGAAGTAGTCGAGCGCGTCCTCGAGGTCGCTGCGGTAGGCGGCGATGGAGTTTTCCGCCAAACCCCGTTCCAGGAATTCGTGCTGGAGGAATAGGCGGAGCAACTCGTGCATGGAGGCGGGTGCTCTAGTTGTCGACTAGCCTGATCTACTCATGAGCCATCTACTGTAACCCTCTATCGCACGCAATCCCAGAGTCTTGCGCCCAACGCCGGACTTGACGTATCCCGATACGCCTGCGTCCGGCTTGTGTGCGCAACCCAACTGGTCTTACACGCGCTAGTGGCTTTCGTAACGATGTACATGAATAGATCAGGCCAGGCCCTTGGCCAGGAGGTCGTCGAAGTAGGCGATGGTGTGGCCGAGTCCCTCGCGCAAGGGGGTGATGGGTTCCCAGTCGAGGATGGCCTTGGCCTTGGTGATGTCGGGCCGCCGGCGTTTGGGGTCGTCCTGGGGCAGGGGCTGGAAAATCAGCTTGGATGGGGAGTTGGTCAGCTCGATGGTCATCTCGGCCAGTTGGCGGATCGTGAATTCGCCGGGGTTGCCGACGTTGATTGGGCCGGTGATCTCTGGCGGTGTGGCCATGAGGGACATCATGCCGCGGATCAGATCATCGCGGTAGCAGAAGGAGCGGGTCTGTTCGCCATCGCCATAGATGGTGATGTCCTCTCCGCGCAGGGCCTGGAGGATGAAGTTGCTGACCACGCGGCCATCCCTGGGATGCATGCGGGGGCCGTAGGTGTTGAAGATGCGGATGATCTTGATCGCGACGCCGTGCTGTCGATGGTAGTCCATGAACAGTGTTTCGGCGGCGCGTTTCCCTTCGTCGTAGCAGGCCCGCGGCCCAAGGGTGTTCACGTTGCCCCAGTACTCCTCCACCTGTGGATGGATGGCCGGGTCGCCATAGACTTCCGAGGTGGAGGCCTGGAGAATCTTGGCATTGGTGCGCTTGGCCAGACCGAGCATGTTGATGGCGCCATGGACGCTGGTCTTCAAGGTCTGCACGGGGTCGTACTGGTAGTGCACGGGGGAGGCGGGGCAGGCCAAGTTGTAGATCTGGTCCACCTCCAGGTAGACCGGGAAGGTCACGTCGTGACGGATCAGCTCGAAGCGGGGATCGCCCAGCAAGTGGTAGATGTTGCGCTTGTCGCCGGTGAAGAAGTTGTCCAGGCAGAGGACGTCGTTCCCCTGCTCCAGCAGCTTCTCACAGAGCCAGGAACCAAGGAATCCGCCGCCGCCGGTAACCAAGACCGTTGTGCCCATAATCGTCTTCCGCTTCTCTTTGAGGGAGTGGGTTTGGGGGTCGCTGGGGAGACGCCTGAATCAGGGCGCGTATTGGTGTGTGCCATCGCCGTCGGCCCCGCAGCGGCCAAGCTGGCCGCGCCCGGTGACCGGCTCCTTGGTGCCGTCGCGGCGTGGGTCCACATAGCGCAGGAACCAGTCGCCAAGGGCCTTCCGGAGGCGTTTCTCGGTGGTCGCGTGCTCGGCACTCCCGGCCAGATTCCGGGTTTCGCCGGGATCGTTCGCCAGGTCGTAGAGCTCGCTGGGGCCGTAGGGGTAGCGGTGGATATACTTCCAGGTGCGGGTGCGGATCATGCGCACCGGGCCGTATTCATCGCAGATGACGACGCTGTCGCGCGCGTCCAGCGGTTCGTCACGCAGCAGCGGCGCGAAACTGGTGCCCGGCAGCCCATCCGCCACGGGGTTCTCGATGCCCAGGTAATCCAGCAACGTGGGCATGAAGTCGTAGTGGCTCAGCAGGTCTGCATTCACGCTGCCCTGGGGCACGCGCCCGGGCAGGGAGATGAGGGCAGGGACCTTGACCGACTCCTCGAACATGTTCTGGGGGAAGGTGGCATTGCCTTTGCCGTAGACGCCATGGTGTCCCATATTCATGCCGTTGTCGCTGGTGAAGAAGACGAGCGTGTTCTCACGCAGCCCGTGTGCTTCCAGCCAGTCGAGAAGGCGGCCCACGTTGGCATCCATGGCGGTGACGGCCGCGTAATAGCCGCTCAGGTGGTTGCGCCGTTTCTCGGGGGTCTCGACGGGGATGCTGAGGGAGGTGGCCCATTCAGGAGGGGCAATCCCGTCGGGCGCGGACTGAAGCGGGCAGTTGTCGTGGTAGTCGTCCCACAGTTCGGTGGGGTGCTGATCGCGCCCCCAAGGCGAATGGGGGGCGGTGTAGTGAACGCCGAGGTAGAACGGTGTCGCGGCCCCGGCCTCGCGCTGTTCCTCAAGGAACTCCAACGCGTGGTCGGTGATCACGTCGGTCACGTAGCCTTCTTCCTGGTAGACTTCGTCACCATCGACCATGGGGGCATGGTAGTATGGTCCCCCGCCTTTGGCGTGGACATTCCAGTAGGAGAATCCCTGCTGGGGGTGATGGCTGTCGCCGAGGTGCCATTTACCGCTCAGGCCACAGGTGTAGTCGGCGGCGGCGAGCAGCGCGGTGTAGCTGGTCTGTCCGGCCAGGTACTCGATGAGTTCGCCGTCCCGTTCCTTCTCGTAGGCGGCCGTCGTGTCGCCGGCGCGAATCCAGTCGTGAACGCCGTGCTGGCTGGGGATGCGGCCGGTGAGCAGCGAAGCGCGCGCGGGGGAACAGACCGGGGAGGCGCAGAAGAAATTCTCGAACCGCAGGCCCGTCGTGGCCAGCCGGTCCAGATTCGGCGTGCGGCATTCGACGTTGCCCGCACAGCCCAGTGTCCAGCCGCCCTGGTCGTCGGTCAGGATTACCAGTACATTGGGACGGGGGCGATTGGCGCTGGCCATGATGCGGTCTCCGTAGGGGATGATGTGGGCGCGCGAGCAGCGAGTGCCAGGGGGGAGTTCCTCCGAGCAGCAATATAGGGCACGGGCCTTGCGGTTGAAAGCGGGCGAGAGGGGCGCGGCAGGCATGGCTGCGACGACGATCCGTTCTGGGTTGCGGTCCGTCCGCATGGCGCTATATTCTTGAGCTTTCCTGATTGCGTGGCTTCCCCCGGTCAGGGATTCTGGGTTTCGGCTGAGTCGAGCCCAACTTGGACGGTCACCCCACGGTTTCCCACATAGTCGAAGGATACGGACAGCATGAAACGCACATACCAACCCTCGAAGATCAAACGCAAGCGCAAACTTGGTTTTCGCGCTCGCATGGCCACCCGCAGTGGCCGGGCCATCCTGAAGCGTCGTCGCCGCAAGGGACGCCTGCGCCTGACCGCCTAGACGGCGTTCGCGGCCCCCCGTGAAACCCCCGGAGCACAACCAGCCCGTTGGCGAAGAGACTGGCGAGCCCCGTTCGGCGAAACCCTTTGGGCATGCGTTCCGTTTGCGCACCAAGGCGCACATGGATGCAGTTCGCGCCACTGGGAAGAGTCGTGCGGGACGGCGGTGCGTGGCGATTGCCGCTCCTACGCAGGACGGGAACCGTCGGGTTGTGTTCATCATTTCCCGCCGCTACAGTCGCAAGGCGGTGGTGCGGAATCGGGCGCGACGGTTGTTTCGCGAGGCCTATCGGAGACTCCTCCCTGGCTTGCGGGATGGATGGCTCATTTTTCTGCCCCGCAAGCATATGCAGGAAGCCAAAATGCAGGATGTGCTGGCCGAACTGACGCATCACCTGCTGTCCCTTGGCTACTTGCATGACCCGGCACGCGTCATGACGGGGGACAGTCCGTGAAGACGAATCCTCTGGAATGCGTGTTCCGGTCTGCGGCTCTGCTGCTGCTTGCCGGCTATCGGAAGTTCCTCTCGCCGCTCAAGCGGCCCTGTTGCCGGTTTCACCCGACCTGCTCCGTATATGCCCAGCAAGCGCTGCGCACGCACGGGTTTTGGAGAGGCTCTTGGCTGGCATTGCGCCGGGTGCTGAGATGTCACCCGTACCACCACGGTCCGTACCACGATCCGGTGCCGGACTCCCACCCCGTACCAGGCCCTAACCTGGCCCGGAGACCACACCATGAAGTTTGACAAGACGACAATTGTGGGGATCGCGATCTGCGTGCTGCTGTTCCTCAGTTGGAACCGCATTCTGCGCAGCATGGGCTACGATACGACGCCCCGCCCCGCCCAACAGGAAGCCCCCGCTCCCCAACCGGAAGAGCAGGCGGCGACTCCGGACCCAACCGCGGCAAAGCCGGGCGATCCCGCTGCTCCAGAGGCAGAGCCCAAGGTTGCGGACGTGCCGACCGAGACCCCGGTTCCGGCAGCGAAGCCAGAACCCGTCGCCGCCACGCCGACCTCTGACGCTCTGCTGGAGCAGGCCCAGATGCCCTGGCCGATTCCCGAGGCCGAGCCGGTGGTGCTGGTCTCTGCCGACGGTACCCTCGTACTTCGCGTTGATCCCAATGGGGGCGGCGTGACCAGCGTGGTCTTGAACGACTACTTCACGGATGCCGAGAAGGGCGGCCCCACGGCCGACCCGGTGGTGATCGGGCGGTCCGAACTGCCGTTCTGTGCGCTGAATCTGGCCCAGGCGGGTTGGACAGCTGGCCCCGGCGAGGTCCTCGTGAAAAACGCTGGGCAACTGCGCATCCAGCGCCCGATCACCGGCCCTACGGGCGAGACCGCCGTGCTGACCGAGGCGTGGACGATGGCCGGCGACGCCGTGCCCTACCAGTTCGATTACAGTATCCGTGTCGATGCCGCCAGTGAACAGAGTGTGATCCTCGCGGGGCTGGCCGTGGAGGGGGGCGGCTTGCCATCGACCACCTCGCCCCAGCGCAGGAAGTTCCGCCAGTCCTCTGCCAGCGGCGTCATGTCCGCCGTCATCGGGGCCAAGCGTCCCCAGGGCTTCGATGCCGGGAAGCTCGCCAAGATGAAGCCCGCCGTCCGCGAGGGACTGCGCACGGCTCCCTCTCAATGGCTGGGCGTTCACAGTCAGTACTTCCTGTTCCACGTGGCTGCCCCCGAGGACAGCAGTTTCAGCGGCGCGCTTCCCACGCTGGAGACCTTCAAGGGAGACCCGACTGTGAAGGTGGGACGGAAGATTGTGTCCATGCCGTGGTACCGGGGGCGCGCGATGCTGCCGGATCTGACCGTGGAGCCGGGGGGCAGCACCACCCTTGCGTTCCGCTGCTATGCCGGTCCCAAGAAGCTGCAGATTCTCACCCAGATGCCTGGGGACGTGGACAAGGTGATGGGGATCGACCGTTTCATGTTCTTCAATGCCGGCTGGATGGCATGGCTCACGAAGCTCCTCCTGGGCTGCCTGGTGGGGCTCAAGACCGTCTTCTCCGGTGCCTGGGGCTATGGCTGGGCGATCATCATCATCACGGTCGGCGTGAAACTGATCTTCTTCCCGCTCAGCCACAAGAGCACGCAGTCCATGCGCAAGATGCAGGAATTGCAGCCGCAGCTGAAGGTGCTGAAGGAGAACTACAAGGACGACCCGCAGAAGATGTACCGCAAGCAGCAGGAGCTGTTCAAGGAGAACAACGTCTCGCAGTTGGGGGGATGCCTGCCGATGCTGGTGCAGATTCCCGTGTTCTTCGCGCTTTACAACACCTTCCGCAGCGCCATCGAGCTGCGCCAGGCGAGCTTCCTGTGGGTGGCGGACCTCTCGTTGCCGGATACGCTGGCCTTCTCGCCCGAGGGCCTGCCGATCCGGCCGTTGGCGCTGATCATGTCCGGCAGCATGCTTCTGCAGAACAAGCTGATGCCCTCCGGCGAGCCCAGCCAGCGGCGCATGATGATGTTCATGTCGCTGTTCATGCTGTGGATCTTCTACGGGATGCCGGCTGGACTGACCCTCTATTGGACGACCAACCAGCTTCTGACGATTTGCCAGACGCTGATCACCCGCCGACTCGAAGAGAAGAAGAAGGCCAGGCAGGCCAACTCGGGTGAAGCACGTACCGAAACCGCATGACTTACCACCGCCTGACTGGTGCCCGCTTCGGAACCGGATTCCGCGGGTTCGTCGGCATCGTCGGCATTGCAGGGAGTTGAACTGAACATGGCAGTGACGCAAGAACAGCAAGACCGAGGCATCTCGGTCATGTCGAGCATGCTCGGCACTCTGGGGTTCGAAGCAGAAGTCCTACCCAAGGACGAGAACGGCAAGTTGGTCCTCTCGCTCAAGAGCGAGAAGCCCGGCCGGCTGATTGGCCGCAAGGGCGTCTATCTGGACAGCTTCGAGCTTCTTCTCAACCGCGTTCTTCGCAGGAGCTTCGAGAAGTGCGACTGGGTGTCTCTCGAGATCGACGGCTACCAGAAGCGCCAGCGTCAGCCGCGCGACGGCGACCGGCGGTCCAACGTCGATGTGGCGCTCCTGGAGGGGGTGGCCCGGGATGCCGCCAAGGAAGTGCAGCGCTGGGGCGAGGAGAAGCAGATCGGCCCCTTCAATGCCGCCGAACGGCGGGTCATCCATATGACATTGCGTGGCGAGGATGGCGTGGATACTGAAAGCCTCGAGGCAGACAGTGACGGTCGCAAGCTGGTGATCGTGCGCGCCAAGTAGGGTCTCCCTACCGAACACAGAACGCCTCCCGGCCCGAACCGACGGGCGGGAGGCGTTTTTCGTTGTGGGTTGGGTGCTCTACTGCCCGCAGATGGCGTCGATGCGGGCCAGTTCCTCGGTCGTGAAGTCGAGACTGTCCAGGGCTCCGACACAGTCCTGGACTTGGGCCAGGCGGCTGGCCCCGATCAGGGCGGAGGTGATCTGCGGTTGCCGCAGCACCCAGGCGATGGCCATCTGGGCCAGAGTCTGCCCCCGGGCCGAGGCCAGCTCGTTGAGCTGGCTGATTTGTGCCAGTTTGCCTTCGGTGAGAGCTTCCTTCTTGAGGAAGCCGTGGGGCTTGGCTGCGCGCGAGTCGCCGGGAATGCCCTTCAGGTACTTGTTGGTGAGCATACCCTGAGCGAGGGGCGAGAAGACGATGCTGCCCATGCCCACGTCGGCAAGTGCGTCGTAGAGGCCGTCGTCCTCGGTCCAGCGGTTGAACATGCTGTAGGAGGGCTGGTGGATCAGGCAGGGGGTGCCGAGCTCCTTGAGGATGGCGGCGGCTTCCCGGGTTTGCTCGGCCCGGTAGGAGGAGATGCCCACGTAGAGAGCCCGGCCACTGCGGACGATGTAGTCCAGGGCCTGCATGGTCTCCTCCAGCGGCGTATCGGGATCGGGCCGGTGGTGGTAGAAGATGTCCACGTACTCCAGGCCCATGCGTTTCAGGCTCTGGTCCAGGCTGGCCACCAGGTACTTGCGCGAGCCCCATTCGCCGTAGGGTCCCGGCCACATGAGATAGCCAGCCTTGCTGGAGATGATCAGTTCATCCCGGTAGCTGGCGAGATCCTGCTTGAGGATCGTCCCGAAGGTCGCCTCGGCGGAGCCGGGAGGAGGGCCGTAGTTGTTGGCCAGATCGAAGTGGGTGACCCCGATGTCGAAGGCGCCGAGGAGCATCTCGCGGGCGTTCTCCAGCGTGTCTACGCCACCAAAATTGTGCCAAAGGCCAAGGGATACGGCAGGGAGCTTGAGCCCGCTGCTGCCGCAGCGGCGGTAGGTCATGTTGTCGTAGCGAGAGGAAGCGGCATCGTACATCGTGAGTCTCCGGGGTCGGGATGGAAGGGAGCACATGGGCCAGGTAACGGTAGTGCGTCTGATGCGGCACCGCCACCCTTGGTTCCATGGGGTTCTGTTGACACTGGCGAACCTGGCGGTCTATTGGCGGGAGCACCCACAGCTACAGGAGACCATTCCCATGCAAGACCGCTTGTTTGACGGCCCGTACACCGGGCAGCATCTGGATCGGGTCGCGTTCCCTCTCGGCGGCATCGGTGCCGGCATGGTGTGCTTGGAGGGTACTGGAGCTCTCTCGCACGTTTCTCTGCGGCACCGCCCCGAGGTGTACCACGAGCCGCTCGCATTCTCCGCGCTGCATGTGAAGGGGGCGCCTACCGCTCGCTTGTTGGAGGGGCCCGTGCCGAACTGGAAGGTGTTCGGTACGGCTGGCACAGGCAATGGCGGCAACGGGCGGAGCTATGGCCTGCCCCGGTTCGCCGAGGCCGAGTTCAGCGCCCGTTTCCCGTTTGCCACGGTAGGGTTGCAGACCCCCGATCTCCCGGTCCAGGTCGAGATCACTGGCTGGTCCCCCTTTGCGCCGGGCGATGCGGATGCCAGCAGCCTGCCCATGGCGGCGCTGGAGTACTGCCTTACCAACACCAGCGACGGCCCGCTGGAGGCAGTCTACTCCTTCCACGCGGCCAACTTCCTGACCGAGAAGGACGGCGGTGGCGCGCGAATCGAGGCCATGCCCGATGGCTTCCTGTTGGGGCAGAAGGGCACGGCAGAGGACCCCTGGCGGGAGGCCGCATTTGCCGCCTGTGTGCCGGGTGCCGAAGCCAAGGTGGATCTGGCCTGGTTCCGAGGTGGCTGGTTCGATTCGTTGACCATGCTCTGGCGAGCGGTGAGCACCGGGGACACGCCTTCGCGTGCCCCACATGCCGAAGGGGAGCCGAGCAGTGGCGCAAGCCTCTATGTGCCGCTGGAACTGGCCCCGGGCGAGTCGCGCACGATCCGGCTCCTGCTGTGCTGGTACGTGCCGCACAGCAGTCTCCGGGTCGGGGGTGGGGACTGCACCTGTCAGGACGGCTGCACGCCGAACTACCAGCCCTGGTACGCCGGGAAGTTCGACAGCATCCAGGACGTGGCCGCCCATTGGTGCAGAGACTACGCCGCCTTGCGTGCGGATTCGGCCTGTTTCCGCGACCGCTTCTACGACACCACGCTGCCTGCCGAAGTGGTGGAAGCCGTGGCGGCCAACCTGACCATCCTCAAATCCCCCACCTGTCTGCGGCAGACGGACGGGCGGTTCTGGGGTTGGGAGGGCTGTAGCGATGGTAGTGGCTGTTGCTTGGGCAGTTGCACCCACGTCTGGAACTACGCGCAAGCCATCCCCCACCTCTTCCCCGAACTGGAACGGTCCCTGCGCGAGACCGAATACCAGGTGTCCCAGGATGAGCGGGGCCACCAGACCTTCCGCGATTCGCTCCCGATTCGTCCCCCCGATCATGACTTCCACGCGGCGGCGGACGGACAGCTTGGTGGCATCATGAAGGCGTTCCGCGAGTGGCGTATCTCGGGCGATCAGGCGTGGCTGGCAGAGCTATGGCCGCGGATTCGGCAGAGCCTGGACTACTGCATCACCACCTGGGATCCGCGTGGTCGGGGTGTCCTGGACGAGCCGCATCACAACACCTACGACATCGAGTTCTGGGGACCCGACGGCATGTGCTCCTCCTTCTACCTCGGTGCCCTCAAGGCGGCTGTGCTGATGGGGGAGGCCCTTGGTGAAGACGCGACGCGCTATGCGGAGCTCTACGAGCGCGGTCGCGCCTTCCTAGAGGAGGAGCTGTTCGACGGCGAGTATTTCATCCAGCAGATTCAGTGGCAGGGGTTGTCCGCGCCCGATCCCACCGAGGTGAAGGTGGGGATTCGCATGAACTACTCTCCGGAAGCCCGTGCGCTGCTGGAGAAGGAAGGCCCGAAGTACCAATACGGCACTGGCTGCCTGTCGGACGGCGTGTTGGGCGCATGGCTGGCCGATGTCTGCGGCGTGGGCGAGATTCTGGATGAGGCCAAGGTGCGCAGCCATCTACTGGCCATCCATCGGTATAACCTGCGCCACGATCTGGAGGCCCATGCCAATCCCCAACGCCCCACCTATGCGGTGGCAGGGGAGGGCGGTCTGCTCCTCTGCTCCTGGCCCAAGGGCGGCGAGTTGTCCCTGCCCTTCGTCTACAGCAACGAGGTCTGGACCGGGATCGAGTACCAGGTCGCCGCCCACCTGATGCGCCTGGGGCAGGTCAAGGAAGGGCTGGAAATCGTCCGCGCGTGCCGTGACCGCTACGATGGCCGGGTGCGCAATCCCTTCAACGAATACGAATGCGGCCACTGGTACGCCCGTGCCATGAGTTCCTACGCTATGCTCGGGGCGCTCTCCGGTGCCCGCTACGACGCGGTGACTCGCACCATGCATCTGGCACCCACTGTCGATGGCGATTTCCGCGCGTTCATCAGCACTGCCACCGGCTACGGCACGGTCGGTCGCCGGGATGGAAAGGCGTTCCTGGAGGTCGCCTCAGGCGAGATCCCGGTGGCGAAGTGGGAGGTCTCCTGACCCGTACGCTGCGCGGGAATAGGGAGGGAGAGTGCACCGGGGCCCGGCGCACCTACCTGGGAGCCGGAGCCATGGCCGGGAGCGTCGGCTTCCAGCCGGCATCTTCCCCCTCTTCCGGTGGCGCGGGAGGAATGATGGCATGCCCCACTCCCGCTACGGTTGCGGCGAGCAATGGCGGCGCTAGGGTGTGGCCCAACCAACCAGGAGCTTCTGCCCGATGACCTTCCGCCCAACCCAAGCCAGCGACGTCTGTGGTGCCATGGACGAACTCAAGCGTCTGGCCGTCGAAGAGCCCGAGCGTCTGCATGACAATGCCCGGGATCTCTCGCTGCCTCTGCTGGAAGATGGCCGTTACATGATCGGTCGCATGCGAGACCGCCTGGCGGAATACGAAGAGTTCCGCGAGACGCTGCGTGGTTTGCTGACGGAGCTCGACGCGATCCAACCTGTCTCCCAGGAACCGGCGGAGCGGGGAGACGCGTCGTTGCGCGCTTGGGTAGAGGCTGGTGCGCCGGTGGATGCGGCGGGCGTGGTCCAGGTCCACGAGGCAGCCGAGGATGTCCGGACGGTTGCCAGTGACCAGGAGAATCGGCTACGCCGCTACAAGGAATTGGCCCTGGCCACGCACGATGCCTTCCAGGCGGTCCGTGGCAGCCGCGCTTGGCTGGTGGCCGAGGATCAGAAGGCACCGCTGATTGACCGCCTGCGCCGTCAGTACCAGGCTTGGCTGCCGCCCGAGCCTGCGGGTAGCAAGGCTCTCGAATGGTTGGTCAGGGACAGCCTCCACATTGCCGATGCCCCCTTGTCCGATGGCCAACCCCACGTTCTCTTCAGCGATGGCGGTGCCATTCCCATGAGCAAGCTGCGCTGGAGCGAGGAGCTTGGCAATTTCTATCCCGCCGGGGCCGAGCCCGGCCCTACCGGCGAACGCTTCCGGGGGCGCGACAGCACGTACCATCGGGGCCCGCAGTAGCGTTGGCTGTGCCCGAGGGAAAGGGACCTAAGGGACCAAAGGGACGGAGAAGTCACACAGAAGCCTGTCACCGGGGGCTGTGGTGGCATTGGTTGTGCCCTGTCTCGATCAGCTCAATGTCTGGCAAATTGCGCGTTGCGTCTACTAGCGAGTTGTTCTCCCGCAAGTACTCCACGACGATCGGGAGAGGCCTGGCCCAGATTTCGGGCAGATCGATCTCGCCCGGTTCGGCAACTGGCCATGCCAGCTGTTCCACAGGGGGCGTGAACTGGGCGTTCACACCCGGCTTGTTGCCCCGGGCGTCCACCCGGTACCAGCCGGTGTGTGGCAGCAGGATGGCGTTCAGCCCATGGAGGGTGAACCCCGCTCCGTCGTCACGGCGAAG